>JBDLIP010000005.1 GCA_039714795.1 Pseudomonadota bacterium
GTTGTTAGTAAAAATTCTTTTCCTAGGAGGGGATGGAAAGGATGGGTAACCTTGAAACAGGTGTGCTCATTGTATGCAGTTGACTGACTTATTAAACAAGATGGGTTATGGAAACTTATGACGATCGATTCAATTGATGCCACCAAAACAATAGAGCACACCGAGCTGTTAATCTGCTTTATGATCGTCTAAACCTCAATAGCCAAAACAGCAGCAAACCACCCTCCAGTGATCCAAATAGAGAAAAGACCAGTCGATCAAAGGTGAAGAACCCTCCAAACTTCATTTCAAATCCATGGTAATAAAATAATGCTCTTTCATTTTTACCTTGCAAATCTGGACCAAGAGTCCATAATTGCAAGGATGATAACACGAAGAATATACACTTAACTGTTACACTTGCTCGATCATTATCCAGCGGTTGCATTGCTTGGCCCCCGTCAGGTTGGTAAAACAACGCTTGCTCTTGAGCTTGCTAAAGACCGACAAGCGATTTATCTCGATTTGGAATCTGACAAAGATCGATCTAAGTTAGTAGATCCTGAACTTTACCTTTCAGATCATGAGGATAAGCTCGTGATTCTTGACGAAGTCCATCGGCTCCCAAATTTATTTCAGAATCTACGTAGCCTCATCGATCAAGGTCGAAGGAAAGGCTTGAATGTAGGGCGTTTTCTACTGCTTGTGTGTTGGTTCAGCTTCTGTAGATCTTTTGAGACAATCTGGTGAATCACTTGCAGGACGCGTTTCTTACCTTGAGCTTGTTCCCTTGGATATTCTTGAAGTTAATAGCAAGCAAATTGATAAACTCTGGATCAGAGGCGGATTTCCAAGCAGCTTTCTTGATTCTACAGAAAACATGAGCCTTAAATGGCGCCGCGATTTTATCAAAACCTACCTCGAACGGGATAATACCGCAAATTGGGCCAAAGATTCCTGCTGAAACCCTTGGTCGTTTTTGGATGATGCTGGCGCATAATCAGGGTGGTTTACTCAATGCTGCAGCACTTGCGCGCGGCCTAGGTGTTGATGGTAAAACCATCGCTAAATATCTGGACCTGCTTGTGGACTTATTACTGGTTCGCAGACTTCCCCCCTGGCACAATAATCTTGGCAAACGTCTTGTCAAATCCCCAAAGATTTATGTGCGGGATAGTGGCATTACTCACGCACTTTTAAAATTACAAAACAAAGAGGCAGTGTTGGGACACCCTATTGTAGGTATGAGTTGGGAAGGATTTGTTATCGAAAACCTTATTGCAGTCGCCCCAGAAGATACCGATACATACTTTTATCGCTCATCAGTGGGAGCTGAAATTGATCTTCTTTTGCGCTTTCCTGGAGATCAATTATGGGCCATAGAAATTAAGCGCAGCCTAACTCCAAAGCCGCGTAAGGGCTTTGACATTGCTTGTGATGATTTAAAACCCGATGCACGCTACGTCGTCTATCCTGGGTTGGAACAATTTCCAGTTTCTGCTCATACCAGAGCCATCAACTTATTTGATCTAGCTAAAAAAGCAAGAGCTATACCGAAGTGAAATCAAAACCTCCGTTTCCTGATACGCTCAAAGTGCTCATTTACACTTGTAAACTGCGCGCTTCTCGCTATCATTAAACTAGAGGTTTTGATTTCACGAGAGTATACACTGTAGCTGGAAAACCCAGCTCAAGGAATCAAAGGAGACCATGAAGGACTTACTGCACTTTCTCCCCTGGGTGTGGGAATGATGCGCTCATTGTGTCCTGTGATATCCACCATATACAGTTTGCCTGGAAGTTGGCTGCGACCTCTACCTCGATCAGACCTTGTATACATAAGAACGCGGCCATTTGGAGCCCACGTGGGTTCTTCAACCAAATAACCTTGAGCAATGAGCCTCTCACCGGTTCCATCAGGCTTAATGACACCGATATAAAAGCTTCCCTGATACATTTTTGTAAAAGCAATCAGGTCACCGCGCGGTGACCATACAGGGGTGGCATAACGACCATCTCCAAAGCTGATACGATGGATGCCAGAGCCATCAATATTCATGACATAAAGTTGCTGCGTCCCCCCACGGTCTGAATTGAAAACCACCTGTCGACCATCGGGCGACACGCTGCCTGAGGTATCAATTACAGAGCCATAAGTTAGTCGCTGATATGTCCCTCCGCCCAGATTTACCATATACAAAGAACTGTTACCACGATCTGAGAGACTAAAAATCAAACGATTGCCATCGGGCAAAAAGCGTGGTGCAAAAGTCATATTTTTAAATTTCCCGATCACCTTCACGCTTTTATTTTTCAGATTCATCAGTTTTACCCGAGGCGTCTTGCCATCGAGACCATAATCCATAAAGGTAATCTGTTGCACCGTTGGTGAAAACCGTGGTGTAAGCGTTAGCTTATCACCTCTGGTGAGGTAATGGTGATTGGCTCCATCTTGATCCATCACTGCAATGCGTGTGCGTTTCTTTTTTCCTGCACCCGTTTCAGAAACGTAGGTTATGCGCGTGTCAAAGTACCCCTTTTCTCCCGTCATTCTTTGATAAATAGCATCAGCAATCTTGTGGGCAGCTCGGCGCCAGTCTTTTTTATTGAATGTCATGGACAGGCCTTCAATTTGCTGTTCGGCAAACACATCAAACAGGCGAAAATCCACACGGAACTGATCACCAGACATCTCTGTGACCTTACCAACTACAAGTGCTTGGGCTTGCAGCAAACGCCAGTCAGCAAACCTTGGTGCGCCATTTACAGCAGTTGAGTCTTGAATAAAAGCAGCAGGATCAATGGGACGAAACAGTCCTGAATTTTTAAGATCATTGGTGAGAACTTTGGTAACATCAAGAGCCACCTGGGTTTCCGAACTTGCATCTTTACCAGCTATAAAATTGGTAATGGCAATGGGAGTTGGAGCCATGGTTCCTTGGGTAATATCTACGTTGAGAGAAGCGTATGCGGTCGTACATAGATCACTAGTGATCCATAATGTTAAAAATAGAAAAAGAGAGAGAAATCTTTGCATGATCATTCCTTTCTAAAGCATTTCTTTGGGATTAAAGGTGAATGTAAATTCTTTCCATTGTTTATATTTGTTAGCTGGCAGCTTTAACGGGCTGCAATTAGGGTGTAGTACAGCACGCAGTGCACTTTCTGCAGCTATTTGGTAGTAGGGCCCTTGCTGTGTTGACATTGAATTTACAACCTTTGCGTGCCGCACGGTTCCGTCAGGATTAACTGAAACTGAGATTTTAACTACCAAATTTTCAGCATCACGAGCCCCTGCTGGAATGTTCCAACAGCCTGCAATCTGCCGCCTTAAAGCATCCAATTCACTCATTGAAAGCCTATCACTGATATCTCCAGAATGCACAGGAGTATCTTCGTTTACCTTTCCCGCATTAGCAGTCATCGGTACCGCAGCTGCGCTTTTTTGTAGATTTTTCAACACCGAATTAAAATCACGCTGCGGCGTTTTTTTCTTAGCTGGTGGTGTGACCTTTTTTTTAGGCTTCACCTTAGGTTGAACTTTTTTAGGCTTGGGAGTAGGTTTAGGAGTTACTTTAGGTTTTTCCTTGGGTTTGTCTTTGGGTTTAATGGGCGCAGGTTTCAGTTTAGGAACTGACTCTGAAACAGGTGGAGTTGATGGTTGCGGGAGAGGTTTTGGTTTTTTCTCCACAGGTTTCGGGACATGTTCCGGAGTTGGTTTTTTGGCAAGCTCAGGTGGTTTTTCTAAGATTTCTTCAACGGGTGATTTGCGGGGTGCCTTGGTTGTTTCTGAAATCTCTGGCACCACTTCAATGGCAATGGGTTGCAACGTAACCAGGGTATTTGGCGCCCAATGCGGCAACCCAAGAATAAGGAGGGTCAGCACAAAGACGTGCAAACTGGCTGAAAGAGTAACCCCTTGCTTCATGACTGCCTTGATTTTTGCCGAGTGTTGCCTGCATATTTTGGCATTTCTGTCAGGAGCGCCACCTTTTCAAATCCAGCTGCTGTAATGGTTCCCATCACCTGCATCATTTTGCCGTAGCTAATGGTGCGATCACCGCGGATAAAAATTCGTGTTTTGGTGTTTTCTAAAGCAATTGCTTTAAGGCGCGGCGCTAAGGCTTCCAATGAAACAGTGGTTTCTTGCAAAAAAATTTCACCTTGGGGCGAAATAGATACCACGAGCGGTTCAGTTTTTTCATTGACGGTTCCTGCATCCACTTCTGGCAGATCTACAGGAACTCCTACTGTCATTAATGGCGCCGTCACCATAAATATAATCAGCAACACCAACATCACATCCACAAAGGGTGTGACATTGATTTCACTCATCGCTCTAGGGCGGCGCCGCAGTCCATTTTGTGAGCGTGAGGAAGAGTTGATAGAGACCCCCATAAAACTTAAGCCTCTTCTAGATGATTGGAAAAGATTGAGCCAACTTCTTGGACAAAACCATCGAGATGCCCGGCATAACGATCCAAATCATGAGAAAGTTTGTTATACGCAATCACCGCAGGGATAGCTGCAATCAATCCCAGCGCTGTTGCAAACAGGGCTTCAGCGATTCCTGGAGCCACCACTGCAAGGTTGGTGCTTTTCATCAAGGCGATTCCCTGGAAACTATTCATAATCCCCCACACTGTTCCGAACAAGCCAATAAAGGGCGCTGTTGCCCCCACGGTTGCCAAGAAACCAAGGTGTTGTTCCAGTAAGTCCAGTTCACGATTTGCTGTTAGCCGCATAGTTCGATTCAGCTTTTTTAAAATCCGATCTTGTGCCTCAGTTGAACTCATGATTCCTTTCTTGCCCACACGTCTCCATTCCTGCATGGCTGTTGCAAAAACGCTGCTGAGAGGATCTTTAGGGGGAGTTGCCGTGTGATCATAAATTGCATCCAATGACTTACCAGAGGTCAGCAAGATTTCAAATTTTTCTCCTGCAGCGGTGTAACGACGCAGGGTCATTGATTTGGAAAAGATAATCGTCCAGCACCAAAAAGAGGCTCCAATAAGCAATAGAATGACAACTTGGACGATAAAATCAGCCCCTAGAAATAATCCAAAGAGAGAAAAATCGGGCGTGGCACCTGACGTTCCCATCGTTGTTGCATTCATCGTTGTACTTATCTCACTCATTGCGTGTTTCTCCTTAACGCTATCTTGCAAAATCTATTCATTTCTAAAGCATCTATAAATGCAACCGGGATTCGAATTGGCTTTTTTTGGTTATCGATGCAAGCAAGCTTTACACTTATTTGCACCAGTTTTTCTCCCTGCCTAATGATTTCCTGTTGCATTGTTACAGTCATACGACGGAGTTCCGTCACACTAGTCTGCACAGCAAGGCAATCATCCAAAAAACCCGGATGCAGATAGTCTACCGTACATTGACGTACAACGAAAGCCTGTCGATTTTGTTGCAACATCAATGAGTGATGTAAACCAAACTCTCTGAGCATCTCAGTTCTGGCACGTTCTGCAAACTTTAGATAATTGGCATAGTACACGATACCGGCTGCATCCGTATCTTCGAAGTACACACGAACATTGTGGATGTGTTTTTGCGTAGAATTCAGTAAATCATCCGGCATTCATTTTGCCTCCAATCAGCTTAAGCTGTGGATCAACTGGAGCTTGCAGACCTAGATAGCCATACCCTTCACTTGTCAGAACGCGACCCCTTGATGTTCGGTGGATAAGTCCCTGTTGAATAAGGTAAGGCTCAATCACATCTTCGACCACATCCCTTTGCTCTGAAAGAGCTGCTGCGAGTGTTTCAACACCCACTGGTCCGCCGCCATAGTGCACAGCTAAACGCTCTAGGTATTGCCGGTCCATTGCGTCCAGTCCTCGATCATCAATGTCTAAACGGTTTAAAGAGTGTTGTGCTGTTGCCAGATCAACGACTTCTTTGTTCATTACAGTTGCAAAGTCACGCACTCGCCGCAACAATCGTCCGGCGATACGCGGTGTGCCTCGAGAACGTCGGGCAATCTCTTTTGCGCCTTCTGGATTTAAATCTAGTTTCAGTAGTTGCGCTGAACGACGGATGATCAGTTCAAGTTCTGCAAGGGTATAAAACTGTAGATGTACGGGTATCCCAAAGCGATCTCGAAGAGGCGCTGTAATTAAGCCAGCTCGGGTGGTGGCTGCCACAAGCGTAAAAGGGGGCAAATCAATTTGCACCGAGCGCGCAGCTGGCCCTTCTCCGATCATAATGTCAATTCTGTAATCTTCCATTGCCGGGTAGAGAATTTCTTCAACCGCCGGATTCAGTCGGTGAATTTCATCGATAAACAAGACATCATTGGGTTGTAGGTTTGTTAAAACTGCGGCTAAGTCACCTGCTTTAGCCAAAACTGGTCCTGAAGTTGAGCGAAACCCAACCCCAAGCTCACGAGCTACAATTTGCGATAATGTTGTTTTACCAAGACCTGGAGGGCCATGTAATAAGACATGATCTAGGGCGGATTCTCGTCGTTTTGCTGCCTCAATAAAAACGCATAAATTGGCACGCGCTTGCTCTTGGCCGATAAACTCGCGCATATTAAGGGGACGCAGTGACTTATCAGCCTCGTCTTCTGCGAGCTTTTCGGTTTCAATGACACGATCACTCATGCAACTGCCCTTGAGAGTTTTGCAAGGGCCGCGCGAATTAAATCGGTAACCTCAAGGGTTTCAGTTGCCGCATCCTGAATTTGCCGCAAGACTTCAGAAACTTGAGCTTGCTTGTATCCCAGCTGTGTTAGTGCCAATCGGGCTTCCTCGTAAGCTGGGGAAACTTGCGCCACACTGGATCCACCAGTCGCGCTAATACCAGAAGCACCTAAACTCTTTTCCTTCAACTCGTTGACAATGCGGGCGGCCAACTTACCCCCCACACCGTCAGCCCTGGTTAACAGTGTTTTATCTTGCGAGGCAATTGCCACATGAATATCATTTGGAGTTAATACCGACAAAATAGCAAGCGCAACTTTCATACCCACGCCCTGAACGGTTGTCAAAAGGCGAAACCAATCTTTTTCATTTTCACTGTAAAAACCATATAACTGCAAACTTTCCTGTCGCATAACCGTTTCAATGAAAAGTGTTATGGACTCTCCTAAAGCTGGAAACATGCTCAACGTCTTTTGTGAACAGGCCACTTGGTAGCCCACACCATTTACGTCAATAACTAAGAAGCCATCTCCTAGTGTATCAATCACTCCTCTTAATTTAGCAATCATGCAGCGATTCCCTTATTCCAAAAATTGCTTGTCGTACTAAAATGTGCATGACAAACAGCAGTTGCCAGCGCATCAGCTGTATCAGAAGTTAAAGCCCCGCATGTTGGCAGGACGTGCTGCATCATGATTTTCATTTGTTCTTTGGTTGCATGGCCGGTGCCAACAACGGATTTTTTGATTTGATTGGCTGTGTATTCACTTACCTTGAGTCCTTTGTATGCAGGCGTTAATAGGACTACACCTCTTGCTTCTCCAAGTTTCAAAGTCGTCGTTGGGTTGTTATTAACAAAAGTTTTTTCAACAGCCGCGTCTTGCGGTTGATGTAAATCGATCACCTGACAAATCTCTTTGAAAATATGGCTCAAGCGCTGCGCCATATCCAGGGATGTGTCAGGAGAGATAAGCCCATGAGCAATGTGGCCAAGCTTTGAGCCATCTATTTCAACTATACCCCATCCAGTTCTGCGCAGACCTGGATCTAATCCTAAAATTCTTCTTACCATAATCAGTTAATTACCTACTAATGTTACGATTTCAACTGCTCCAGCACCTCATCTGAAACTTCATAATTTGCTGAGATGGATTGCACGTCGTCATTATCCTCCAGCACCTCCAATAACTTAAAAAGAGACTGCGCATGATCCAAATCTACTGCGGTTGTATTTTTGGGAATCCACGACAAGCAAGCTCTTTCTGGATCACCAAATGTCTCCGCCATGGCTTCACGCACGGCGTGTAGATCATCAGGATTACATTGAACCTCATGTAACTCACTGCCAGATTCAACATTGGTTGCACCTGCTTCCAGGGCACCTTCAAAGATTTTTTCTTCAGAGATAGTATCAGCTGGATATTCTATTAGCCCAATCCGATCAAACATAAAAGCTACACTATTGGTTTCGCCCAAGTTGCCGCCAAACTTGGTAAATGCGGAGCGAACTTCAGAGGCAGACCGATTGCGGTTATCGGTTAACACATCAACAATGAGCGCAACCCCTCCGGGTCCATAGCCCTCATAACGCATTTCTTCGTAGTCGGCAGCTCCGTCTTCACCCGACCCCCTACTGATTGCCCGCTCCATCGTATCCTTGGGCATATTTGAAGAACGCGCCAAATGAATAGCAGATCGCAATCGGGGGTTAGAATCTGGATCAGGCCCAGAGCGGGCTGCAACGGTAAGCTCACGAATGATTTTGGTAAATACCTTGGCGCGTTTTTTATCCTGCGCGCCCTTACGGTGCATAATGTTTTTAAATTGGGAATGACCTGCCATGGGCTCGTTTCACCTAAATAAACTATAATGGTTTCTAATAACCCTATAGTTTCATATCCCGTTTGCAAGCGTCAACCCTTACAATTCATTCTTTATTCTCCTTGCGGGAATGGTAAGGATGCGCCAGGCTAGAGACGATTCCACGCAAAGTTCGGACTTCTTGGGCGGTAAATGCGCTGCGCAAAAACATATTGCGAATGTTGCGAACCATGACCGGGCGCTTGTCTAGTACCCTTAAGAATCCAGAAGCATCTAGCTCTCGTTCGAGGTGTTCGAAAAAACCCAACAGCTCTTCCTTGGTAGCAAAGGGACTGTCATCTTTTTTAAGGCGTTCAGGTTCGGTATCATGCTGGATTTTAAACCACTCATAGGCAATTAGCAAAACGGCCTGCGCCAGATTGAGTGAGGAATAGTCCGGATTGAGGGGGACGTGAATCAGACCATCAACAAGGCTCATATCCTCATTGTCCAGGCCCGTGCGTTCTGGACCAAACAAAACACCAACTCGAGAGCCCTCTTGAGTAAGGCTCTGCATTTTTTCAGCCAATTTTTGCGGCGTTAGCACATACTTATTCATATCGCGAATACGCGCTGTGGTTCCAAACACCAGGTTCAAATCAGCAATTGCCTCTCGGGTTGACTCAAATACTTGTACATTGTCAAGAATGACATGAGCTCCAGCTGCTGGTTTAATGGCGTGGATATTTGGCCAGCCCCCTTTGGGTTGGACCAAGCGAAGTTGGGTTAGCGCCCCATTGTACATGGCACGTGCCGCTGTGCCGATATTTTGTCCCAGCTGTGGCTTGACCAGAATGATCACCGGTGTATTGTCTGAATCTACTTGCGGCGCCATAGAGTCCCTTGCGGAGTATCTTCTAGCTCAATATTGTGTTCATGCAACAGATCGCGAATGCGATCGGCCTCGGAAAAATCTTTTTGTTTGCGGGCTTGATTGCGAGCTTCAATCCAGCGGGTAATTCTTTCCTCTGTGAGTTGACCGTGTGCCGCGGGCCGAGTCCACGTCATCCAGTCTTCAACTGATTGCTCGAGAAACCCGAGAAACTGCGCTGATCCCAGCAAAGTTTCCTGCAATAGATGTTTGTCCTCGGGCGATTGTGCCGTATGAATTGCTTGCGCCAACTCAAACAAGCAGGCAAGAGCCAATGGAGTATTAAGATCATCTGCAAGTGCTGCCAGCATCTTTGGGGCGATCTCTCCCGGCGTGACGTCAGCTGCACCACGCAAGCTATTATAGAGTCGATCCAGGCTGTTTTTTGCTTGCTCGAGAGAGCGATCGCTCCAATTCAGGGATTGCCGGTAGTGGGTCGACAGCAACAAGAAGCGTACCGTTTCTCCGTGGTGCTGTTGCAGAGCATCATGCAGTGTTACGAAGTTCCCCAGTGACTTCGACATCTTTTCTCCATTTACTGTGAGCATACCATTGTGCATCCAGTATCGAGCAAAGGTCTCCGGTCCGTTTGTGGCAACACTTTGGGCGAGTTCGTTTTCATGATGCGGAAAGATCAGATCTTGTCCGCCGCCATGAATATCAAAGCTAGCTCCTAGGTATTTGCAACTCATAGCTGAGCATTCAATGTGCCAACCCGGACGGCCTCGTCCCCACGGACTTTTCCACCCTGGAAGATGAGAGGCAGAGGGTTTCCACAACACAAAGTCGGCCGGGGCGCGTTTGTAGGGGGCAATTTCAACACGAGCTCCGGCAAGCATATCGTCCAGGCTGCGTTTGGACAAAGCGCCGTAACTGCTTAAGCTTGCCACACTAAAGAGCACATGACCTTCAGCAACATAGGCGTGCCCCTTATCCAGAAGGTCATTGATCATAGCAATCATTTCAGGAATATGATCTGTTGCCCGTGGCTCCCGAGATGGGGGCAGTGCGTTCAGTGCGGCAATGTCTTGGTGAAAGTAGGCAATGGTTTGTTGGGTCAGAGCTTGGATCGGAATGCCTTTTTCAGCGGCTCGGTTGTTAATCTTATCATCCACATCGGTAATATTGCGAACATAGGCAACTTCAGCATATGTGTGCCTTAAAATGCGATACAGCGCATCGAACACCACAATCGGGCGTGCATTACCAATGTGCGTTCGATCATAAACCGTTGGTCCACAAACGTAGAGGCTGACCTTTCCGGGTTGTTGCGATTTAAACGGCTCTTTTTGATGGGTGAGGGAATTGTGGAGTTTTAAATCGATCATGGGTTGGATTAAGCTCGTTTGCCGGCAAGACGCTGGGAGGTTTTTTGATAGCCAATTTGTGGCAATAATAACTTCATTTCTGGTCCGTGCGAGATCCCGGTTAAAGCCTCACGCAACGGCATGAAGAGTTGCTTGCCTTTGCGCCCGGTTTTTTCTTTAATTTGTGTCGTCCACAGTTTCCAAGTTTCTTCTGTCCACGGTTCCGGCGGCAGTAAATCTTTTGCCTGGCCAATATATTCAGTATCCTGAATCAGTGGAGTGATTTCTCCACGGCAAATTTGTACCCACTCTTTAACGTCTTCAAGACGATTGAGATTGGATTGGATCAATTGCCAAAAATCTGCATCTACATCTGCAAGTCCTAAAGCGTGCAAGCGCTTTTGTATGCTTGCAAAGGGTAGGCTATGCAATAGTTTGGCGTTCATCTGATACAACTCATCTGGGGAAAATCGAGGCGAAGAGCGCGTTACGTGCGCTAAGTCAAACTCATCAATGAGTTGCTGCATGGAATCTGTTGGTTCAGGAGACTCGGAGGTGCCAATTTTGGCCAATAGACTAGTGAGCGCCATGGCTTCAATGCCTTCTTGCCGGAAATACCGGATGCTTAGGCTCCCCAATCGCTTGGAAAGCCCTTTTCCAGCTGCATCCATTAATACAGGTAGGTGGGCATAAGTCATCTGCTTTGAATCATGCCCAAGAGCTTCGATCAGTTGAATTTGTATGGCGGTGTTGGCGATGTGGTCGTCGCCCCTTAGGATATGGGTCACGCCCATATCAATGTCATCAACCACAGAACAGAGCATATAAACGGGACTGCCATCTTCGCGAACCAGGATTGGATCGCTTAGATGATCGGCTTTAAAAGACAAAGGTCCACGGATAAGGTCATGCCATTCGATCAGTCCAGGGGTCAACTGTAAACGCCAGTGCGGTTTTCGACCCTGTTGGGCAAATTTTTCGATTTGCTCAGGAGTGAGCGAAAGAGCAGCGCGATCATACAAAGGAGGTTTGCCCTGAGCCAGTTGTTGCTTGCGTTTGAGCTTGAGTTCTTCAGCGGTTTCATAACAAGGGTACAGCTGGCCTGTTTGCTTCAGGGTTTCAAGAGATTTTATATGCTGTTGGCACCGCTCTGTTTGTCGGTAACAGTGGTCAAATGTCAATCCTAACCATCTAAGGTCATCCTGGATGACTTGAACAAATTCTTCTGTGCTGCGCTCGGCATCAGTGTCGTCAAGGCGCAAAATAAATTGCCCGTCTTGCTTTTTGGCAAACAGCCAATTGACCAGGGCGGTGCGAACATTTCCAACATGTAAGTAGCCTGTGGGGCTAGGGGCAAAACGTACTACAGTGTGGCTCATGCTTGCGGTATCCAATTAGTTCAGTGCTGATCCTTTACCCATAGCAGATTACAGCTTTACTGACCAGACTGTGTCTTGAATGACACATACGGCGATATTTCTGCTTTGCCTGCAAGGCCTGTTAATTGACCCAGAATCTGGTTGAACTATAGTGAGCGGTGAGGATGGTGCAGCAAAGAGCGCATCATTTAGGTGTTAAATCAAGTAATTTTGAGAGGATCAAAATCATGAAAAAGTTTGCAGTTGCTCTAGCAACGACAGCCCTGGTCTCAGGTGCTGCTCTTGCAGATGCTAAGAAATTCGACGGCCCCTTTATTGGTGCTCAGATTGGTATAGCCCAAAGTGATGGGAAGTTTGAAGTTCAAGACCGTTCTGTTAACTCTCTCAACCAAGTGCAAGGAGGGGATCTTTCTACCAAGGGTGTTGTTGGTGGTATCCACTTAGGTTGGGATAAAGTGTTTCAGAACAAGTGGTTGCTTGGTTTGGAGGTGTATGGTGACTTGTCATCTCTAAATGGTAAAGCGAGCCTCAGTCAAACAAATACGGCAGGTTTTGGTGGTAGCAATAAGGTTGACATGGACTGGTCTATTGGTGTGAATGTTCGTGGTGGTGTGATCATCAGTGATACATTGGCGTATCTAAGTCTTGGCTGGGTCGGGAGTGACTGGGAAATTAGACAGACAGATAATCGCCCAGGATCTGATAATCGAAATGCCAAGAAAGACAAGTTCAAGTCTGGTTTCCGGGTTGGTTTAGGTATGGCGACCATGCTAAATGATAATCTAATGCTGGGAGTCGAAGCTGCTTATTCCTGGTACGATGATATCAAGGTGTCACGCACTGATGCTGATCCTATTATTGCTGATAGAGAGACTTTAATTTCCAAATACGATCCTGAAGTCTTAGAAGCTAAGCTTAAACTTAGCTGGAAGATCAGAGGCATCAGCTAAAACCTGATCTTTACTAACTATTTGCTAGATCTATCGAACCGAGGTCAGAAATGGCCTCGGTTTTTTTTATAGACCGCAGCAACAGGTTTGTGTCAAGATAGTTCAGAATCACGACTTACAACTCACAAGATGTTTGCCGCTCATGAAACGTAGCCATTCTTTTTTAACGACTTTAAGAGAAACACCGGCAGAAGCAAAAATTGTTTCGCATCGTTTGATGTTGCGTGCTGGCATGATTCATCAGACCTCTGCGGGAATTTATTCTTGGCTACCCTTGGGATTGCGGGTGCTGAAAAAGATTGAGCAAATTGTTCGGGAAGAGCAAGACAAAGCAGGGGCCCAAGAAGTTATTTTACCGCTAGTGCAACCGGCGGATTTGTGGCGCGAAAGCGGGCGCTATGATGCGTATGGCAAGGAAATGTTACGCTTTTGCGACCGGCATGAGCGAGACATGCTGTATGGTCCCACCGCAGAAGAGGTGATTACGGATGTATTTCGCCATGCGGTAACCAGCTATAAGCAACTGCCGCAACTTTTGTACCAAATTCACTGGAAGTTTAGAGATGAAATCCGGCCGCGGTTTGGGGTGATGCGCGGACGTGAATTCCTAATGAAAGACACATACTCCTTTGACATTAGCCAAGAGGCCGCGCGCCTTAGTTACCAATTAATGTTTCGTACATATTTAAAAACCTTTGCCCGGCTTGACTTAACCTCGGTTCCTGTTAAAGCACCTACAGGTCCCATTGGCGGCGATCTAAGTCATGAGTTCCAAGTATTGGCTGAAACCGGTGAGAGCGAGATTTTTTATGACGTTCAGTTAGAGCAACTCCGCCAGGATCCAGCGGAGGTTGACATTGATAAGCTGATCCAAATTTATGCAGCCGCCGACGAATTGCATGATCCCAAGACCTGCCCAGTACCTGAGGATCAGCTTAAAACAGCTCGCGGCATCGAAGTCGGGCATATTTTTTATTTTGGCACCAAGTATGCAGAGCCGATGAACGCCCATGTCAGCAATCAAGACGGCGAAAGGGTACCGGTGCATATGGGCAGCTATGGCATTGGGGTTTCCCGGTTGGTTGCAGCTATTATCGAAGCGCACCACGATGCCAAAGGTATTATTTGGCCGGAAAGTGTTGCGCCATACAAAGTAGGATTGGTTAATGTTCGCACTGGCGATCAGCCTTGTGATGCTTTGTGTGATCAGATCTACCAAAGCCTCAGTAATGCAGGCGTTGAGGTGCTCTACGATGACCGCCCAGAAAGAGCGGGAGTTAAGTTTGCCGACATGGATTTGATTGGGCTGCCCTGGCAAATTATTGTTGGACCTCGAGGAGCCCCGCAACGTCAGGTTGAGCTGAAAAATCGCCTCACCGGTGAGGTTGTAACCGAAGGGGTTGCAAGCGCCATAGAGCGCATGATTGCTTAGATGTTTAAAGCATTTGAAAGAAAAATAGCCTTTCGCTATTTGCGCACCAGGCGCAGAGAGAGTTTTATCTCAATCATTGCCGGATTTTCAATTTTGGGAATCACCCTAGGTGTGGCAACCCTGATCATTGTGATGTCGGTGATGAATGGTTTTCGCGATGAGCTAACCAAACAAATACTGGGATTCAACGGACATCTGGGAATTCACTCTGCACGTCACACGAATTGGATTGATTTTCAGCCTCTTACTGCACAACTCAAAAATATTGGTACCATTAAGGCCGTAACCCCTATGATTGAACGCCAAGCCATGGTGATGAAGCATGGCATTGCCCTAGGGGCGATGGTGCATGGGATCGAAAGCAAAGATCTAAAGAATCGCAAAACCATAGCTGCGAATATTCGCTTTGGTGATTTAAACGCATTTACTGCGCCTGATACGGTGGTCATTGGACAACGTATGGCTGAAAAACTAAGGGTGTTTCCCGGGGATTCAATTACCCTTGTGTCGCCAAAAGGCACAGCCACTGCTTTTGGGACAGCCCCGCGCATGCGATCCTTTAGAATCGGTGCTATCTTTGCCGTGGGCATGCACGCCTATGACCTGACCAATATCTTTATCCCACTTGAGACAGCCCAGAAATTCTTCCAAACGGGACCTGGAATTTCTGGTGTCGAGATTTTTGTGCAAAACCCTGATGATATTGAATCTGTGCGCCGGGACATTGAAGCGATTGCCGCGCCAAATTTAAGAATTGTTGATTGGCGGCATGCAAATGCCCCCTTTTTTCAAGCGCTACAGGTCGAGCGCAACGTGATGTTCATCATTCTTACACTCATTATTTTGATTGCTGCCTTCAATATCATTTCTACCTTGATTATGCTGGTCAAGGATAAGGGACACGATATTGCCATCATGCGTACCATGGGGGCAACCCGACAGATGGTTATGCGGATTTTCTTGTTGACGGGAACCAGCATTGGAATTGTTGGCACGGTTTTTGGAACCATGCTTGGGTTGGCATTTGCACTGAATATCGAAACCATTAGGCAAGCTTTGCAGTCACTTACAGGCACAGAACTGTTTAGTGCGGAAATTTATTTTCTTTCGCAATTGCCAGCAAAAGTGAATTTCCCTGAAGTGATTGTTGTTACATCAATGTCTTTGGGGCTTTCGTTTCTGGCAACACTTTACCCTTCTTGGCGTGCTGCACGCCTTGATCCAGTTGAGGCGTTGCGTTATGAGTAACCCTCCCCTTTTAGAGCTACAAAAAGTTTCACACCTGTACCAGCAAGGAAAAAGTTCTTTGCAGGTGTTGTGCGAGGTTAGCCTTTCTTTGGTTCCTGGTGAAATTGTGGCTTTGGTTGGACCGTCTGGTGCTGGCAAGTCAACCTTGCTGCATATAGCAGGGCTCTTGGAAAGCCCTTCTGAGGGGGCAGTTTTGATTAATGGTGAGTCGAGTGAACGACTGTCTGATCGCAAACGAACCCAGCTCAGGCGGAAAACCATTGGATTTGTCTACCAGTTCCATCATCTGTTGCCGGAATTTTCAGCGCTTGAAAATGTAGTGATGCCACAATTGCTGTGTAATACACCCGCACGAGAAGCTGCAAAGCGTGCTGAGGAGTTGATTGCCAAAATGAAACTTACCAATCGAGTCACGCACCTTCCATCCCAATTGTCGGGGGGAGAGCAACAACGTATTGCAATTGCCCGCGCTCTTGCCAACCGCCCTCAAATTTTGTTAGCTGATGAACCCACAGGTAATTTGGATACAGCAACATCTGATATTGTTTTTCAGGAATTAGTGGAGTTAATTCGTCATTCAAAGACCGCCGCGCTGATTGCTACACACAATTCTGACCTGGCATCTCGCATGGATCGCAAGATTACGCTGGTTGATGGAAATATTGTTAATTAACCCAAAATTTCAATATTATAGTCCATGGACAAGGACGTAAAATCGTTATAGCCCGTGACACCATTAAGGATTAGCGATCCTCCTCCCATAAAATTAAAGACCAAAGCATTTCCTGTGTCCATAACAGATTCAACGTTGTCATCCAAATCAGCTAGATTTTTGCCAACCAAATCATCAAAAAAGAGAGCATCGTGAAATAATTCGAAATCTTCAACTATTAAGTTATTGGGGATTCCTTGCACACCACGCGCATTTCCCTCAAGATGAACGATGAACGCTTCTTTGGCATCAAGAACCCCTTGAGGCTCAGATCCAACAACCGGAAAGATTCCAGGAAGTACATCATTAATGTTCGTTTCTTTGATATCCATAATAACCACCATCCGTAAATATTTTTACTTTCTTATATAAGTATTGTATCATTTAATTGTCAAAAAATAAAGTGAAACAAAACAATAACTCAGACATAATATGAGTTATTGTTTATTGTAGTAACTTGCAGCGCTTTATACTCTCGTGAAATCAAAACCTCTAGTTTAATGATAGCGAGAAGCGCGCAGTTTACAATTGTAAATGAGCACTTCGAGCGTATCAGAAAACAGAGGTTTTGATTTCACTTCAGTATATACTTGAAGATAAGCTGATGCAGGGTTACAGTACGGAATCATTGTGATCAAGGAATACGGACGTTGATACGTAAAAAGCTGTATATTAAGACCTACGGATGCCAAATGAATGTCTACGATTCAAGCCGAATGGCTGATGTGGTTTCTCCCCTAGGGTTTGTTGCTGTCAGAGAACCTGATGCTGCTGACATGATTATTTTAAATACATGTCATATCCGCGAAAAAGCAACTGAAAAAGTCTTTTCGGACCTAGGGAGACTGCGTGAGCATAAGGAACGACGCGCTTTAGAAGGTAAGCAGACTTTAATTGCTGTTGCAGGGTGTGCGGCACAGGCCGAAGGAGATGAGATCATGCGACGTGCTTCCTATGTCGACATGGTGTTTGGACCACAGGCCTATCATCAGTTGCCAGAAATGATTGCCAAGGCAGCGCGCAAGGTAGATGAAAAAGGACGTGGGATTCTTAATGTTGATTTTCCTGTGCAGTCTAAGTTTGATTCACTACCTCAGACCACAACTGAGCAGAACGTTTCTGCTTTCCTAACGATTCAAGAAGGATGTGACAAATTTTGTCGCTTTTGTTGTGTGCCGTATACACGAGGCGCTGAGTTCTCGCGGTCCATTGATGAGGTTTATCAGGAAGCCTCACATCTAGTGAACAAAGGCGCTAAAGAAATTACTCTGCTGGGACAAAATGTGAATGCCTACCACGGAGTATCTCCTGAAAATGCTTCCCAAGAGTGGGGTTTGGGACGACTAATGCAACACCTGAGTAGAATTGCTGGGTTGCATCGCATCCGATATATGACCTCACATCCAAGAGACGTTGATCAGGAATTGATTAGGACACATGCTGAAGATCCGAAGGTAATGCCTTATATTCATCTTCCGGTCCAATCGGGATCGGATGCAATCTTAAAGGCTATGAACCGTAAACACACCAGTGATAAATATCGCCAGATTATTGAGCAGTTTCGTAAAGCGCGCCCGGATATCGCGTTCTCCTCTGATTTTATTGTCGGCTATCCAGGTGAAACAGAAGCTGATTTTGAAGACACGTTAAGGCTGGCTGCTGACGTTCAGTTTGCCCAGGCCTATTCATTCAAATACAGTCCGCGTCCTGGAACGCCCGCAGCTGCACTGGAGGATCAGATACCTGAAGCTGTAAAATCAGAGCGGCTGAATCGCCTGCAAGATTTATTGCGCCAGCAACAAAATGCATTTAATGAGGGGACTGAGGGAACCACACAAACAATTCTTTTAGAGAAAAAGGGGCGTGAATCTGGTCAACTGGTAGGGCGCACGCCATATTTACAAGTTGTACACATACAAGCGCCTGAAAGTATGGTTGGGCAAATTATTGATGTGAAGATTACACAATCGGGTACGAATACCTTGCATGGTGAGGTTGTTAGTGCCTAAGGAGCGCATCCTTGACCCAAACATCGTAAACTGCGTGTTCGAGGGCGGAAAGAGCTGGGTTCGAGGCGAACATCCAGCCTGAAAAAACCATTTCTTTTTCCTCACCAGGTTTGCAGTCGTAGATTTCTAAAAAACATGCTGAATCAGGGACTTCCTCAGGTGGGGTACGATACGCTGCACGAACGTAGAGCTCTAAGGTCCCAAAGCGCACAAGTTGATTGATGAGGACTTTTGCTGTAAAGACACGCGCTGTAATTTTATCCAGACCCTCAATCACAACCTGATCTGCTTTGACCCACCTCTCTATGTCCTCAACATCTTCGAGGACGTCTTGTTGTTGTTCAATAACCTCAAACGAGTCGATTGCGCTTAGCGTGCTGTTGTTATCTGTTGCATTAGTACTGGCATTCAATACAACAGCGCTACAAAGTATAACAAATATTTTCTCAAGAATTCGATTTTGCATCATCAGTCTTCTTTTCATTGTAGATCATTTTACCAATCAGAGATTCAAGACTAACGGAGGATTGTGTGTAGATAATTTCGCCGCCGGGGCGAATTGTTTCATCCGATCCCCCTGGGACCAGAGCGATGTATTTTCCGCCTAGCAATCCTTCACTAGCAATCTCTGCTGACGTATCTTGTGGCATCAAGAGGTTTGGGGCAATCTCTAGAGTGACCACGGCCAAATAAGTCTTTGTGTCAATGCGTTGATCTGTGATAACCCCAACCTTAACTCCGCCGAGGCGTACATCGTTGCCAACATGCAAACCATCGATTCGTTCAAACTTAGCAGACAAAGGATAGCCGGTGGTTGGCGTTAGATCGGCACTTACGTAGGCAAACCCTAAAAAGAAGCCAGCAATAACAATGACGACAGCTCCCATTACAGTTTCGATAAGGTTATGGCGCATAAGGTTCAACTTTCATAAATATACTTAACTCTCGGAAGAATCATCACGCAGTTTAGAGGATTCCCAGCTTTGATAATAGGGTAAATTATTAACACTTGCAGAATCTTGTGGGTTTGGCTGGTAGGCATGCACTGTTCCGGTTAAATTGGGAAGATGCGATTTTTCCCAAGGATGTGGCTGGACTTCAACCTTTGGGACTTCGTCTGTTGTGCCGTGCAACCAGCCATGCCATGCTGCAGGCACTTTGGATGCTTCACTCATGCCTTGGTAGATGACCCAGCGCCGAGCTGTTTTTCTCAAGTGCTTTGCAAGGAGTGGGCGTTCAATAAAGTATTTGTTTCCAAAGGAATCTGTGCCAATGCACTTGCCTTTAAATTTCGTAAAAAGCCATGTTGATAGCACGATCTGACCTCGTTAAGTGTTTACCAGGATTCAACCAAGTTTCTCGTTCCTCTTATAACCTATTTATTCGCTAAAGCCCAATAAAACCTTGCTATTTGCTCTATATTTTTGCTACTTTGCTCTATCAGTTGCATGGCTGTTTGATGGGTACCGAAAGGGTATGGTGATTAAATCAATCTATGAGAGTTGTAGAGCAAATAGAACAATTATTGGATGAACCGCTCAGCAGGCTTGGTTTTGATATTGTGCGTGTGCAGATACAAGACTCAAAGCGCCAGGTTTTGGAGGTTATGATTGAGCGAAGAGATCGAGCCCCTGTAGCTTTGGACGATTGTGTGGCCGTGAGTCGGGAAGCTGCAATCCTGCTAGATGTTGAAAACTCTCTTAAAAGTGCTTATGTATTAGAGGTGACATCTCCGGGAATGGATCGCCCCCTGGTTAAGCCTGAAGATTTCAAGCGGTTTGTTGGTAGCACAATCAAGCTCCAAACAATGATCCCCGTCGATGATCAAAAGCGATTTCGAGGTACTTTAAAGGGTTTGGAAGACGAAAAGGTTGTAATTGAGGTAGAAGTAGGAAAGAATGAGGGGAAAGTTGTGCGGATCCCTCTATTAGAGATTAGCAGAGCTAATTTGGTGCCTGAATTTGGGTGAATTACGTAAAAAATGCAAACGACAATTTGAGTGAAAAAGAATGACCACACAAGGACAACGCCTAGAAATTTTGCAAGTAGCTGATGCTCTGGCCCGGGAAAAGGGAATTAACCGTGAAGAAGTTGTAGATGCCATTGAGCAAGCAATACAAAAAGCCGGCAACGCAAAATATGGGTTGGAAAATGATATTCGTGCCCACATCGATCGTAAAACGGGTGACATCACCTTGATGCGCTATCAAGAGGTGGTGGAAGAGCTTGAAAACGAGCATATGCAAATTACCTTAACGGATGCTCAAAAAAAGGATCCGGCGATAGAAACGGGGCAGTTTCTTTCTGAGATACTTCCTCCTGTTGACTTTGGGCGTGTTACTGCGCAGACAGCTCGGCAAGTGATTGTGCAAAGGGTCCGTGAGGCAGAACGCGAACAGCAGTACGAAGAGTTCAAAGATCGTATTGGGGAGATCATCAACGGTCTCGTTAAGCGAGTTGAATTTGGAAATGTGATTTTGGATTTGGGTCGTTCGGAAGGATTCTTGAGGCGAGATAATGTGATTCCACGTGAAACCCTAAGGGTTGGCGATCGAGTGCGGGCATATATTGCTGAAGTCCAACGTGATAATCATGCACCGCAAGTATTGTTATCAAGAACCCATCCCCAATTTATGGCAAAATTATTTACTCAAGAAGTACCTGAGATTTACGATGGGACGATTGAAATTAAATCCGTAGCGCGTGATCCGGGAAGTCGAGCTAAGATTGCAGTTTATGCAGCTGATACGACTCTCGATCCAGTTGGAGCTTGCGTGGGAATGCGCGGCAGTCGCGTACAAGCCGTGACAGGTGAGTTATATGGCGAAAAGGTTGATATTGTTCCCTGGTCGGCTGATCCTGCAACATTTGTTGTAAATGCATTAGCACCAGCTGAGGTTTCCAAAGTGGTTGTTGAAGAAGAAGAAAACCGAATAGATGTCATTGTTCCCGATGAGCAATTAAGTATTGCTATAGGAAGGCGCGGGCAGAATGTTCGTTTGGCGAGTGAGCTTACGGGATGGAATCTCGATATTATGACTGAGTCAGTCGACTCAGAGCGTCGCAAAGAGGTGATGGAAACTCTGTCTAAAGTTTTTGTAAAAGCGTTGGATGTTGATGATGTGATTGCACGTCTCCTGATCACTGAAGGATTTAGCAGCGTTGAAGAAATTGCCTATATTGATTTAGCTGAGCTAACCACTATTGAAGGGTTTGATGAGGAACTGGCCGCAGAGTTGCAAAATCGTGCCAAAGACTTTTTATCAGTCCAGGAAAAAGTGCAAACGGAAGAGTACCAGGAATCAGGTGTGACGGAAGATTTGGCTCGTTTAGAAGGTTTGACGCCTGAAATGCTGGTGATTTTGGGTAATAACAATATCAAGACTTTAGATGACTTTGCTGACCTTGCAACAGATGAAGTTCTGGAACTCCTCGGTAAGTTTAACTTTACGGAAGAAGAGGTGGGTGACCTAATACTTACTGCCCGCTCTCATTGGTTTGAGGATGAGCACAAAGAAATTCAACCCGAGATGAAGATAGAAGAGGACTGATACAATTTCGATCAGCAACATTAAAGCTATGAGTGACAAAAACGAAGAAAACGGAAAGAATACCCTAAGTTTGAAGCCGAAAAAGCTTGAACTTAAGAAGGTGGTAAGCGCAGGGCAAGTGCGCCAAAGCTTTTCTCATGGCCGCTCGAAAACGGTTGAGGTAGAGGTCAAAAAGAAGCGGCGGACGATCTCGAAGGAACAGCTAGCGTCTACTACTACCACTAATGAGGAGTCTGCACCTGAGCCTTCAAAAAAACCTATCTCGCAATCGGCAGAGCAAAGTTTACCTGCAGAAACTGACAAGGAAGAAGACACTAAATCCCAGGCTATTCCACATGGATTAACCAAAGAAGAGTGGGAAGCGCGCATTCGGGTGGTGAAGGCTGCAAAGAAAAGACAAGACGAGGAAGCAGCTTCTGATCACAATGAACAGCCTACGGGACGCACGCGTGTAGAAGTGGTCCACGAAGCACCACAACCCTTAAAGAAGAAAGAGGAAAAAACCGAACCCAAACCAGAACAAAAGATTGAAGAGTCTGCTACAGATGCTGATGCGGAGACTGGACAACAGAAATCTGTTCCTACTCCTACACCTACATCTTCTCACAAACCTCCTGTGAAAGGTAAAGATGCAACAGAAACGGAAGAACGTAGCCGGCGCCAAGCAGAAGCATCGCGTAGCGCTAAGCCGCGTCGCACAGAACCAAAACGCCGTGAAGGCAAGCTAACCTTACAGCAGGCCTTAGTGGCAGGTGAATCTGGTGACAGTTCTGGACGTGTCCGCAGTGAAGCTGCTCTGCGCCGAGCACGAGAAAAAGAAAAGCAAAAAGCTGCTGCTGCCTCCCAGCCAACGCAAAAAATTGTGCGGGAAGTTGTAATCCCGGAAACACTTACTGTACAAGAGCTCTCCAATCGTATGGCGGTCAGAGTGGTTGATGTAATCAAGTCACTCATGAAAATGGGAATGATGGTCACCATTAACCAAGTCATTGATGCTGATACAGCAGAATTGGTTGTGGAAGAATTTGGTCATACCTCAAAACGCGTTTCTGAGGCGGATGTTGAAAGTACGCTGCAAAAGATTGAGGACTCACCTGAATCATTAAAACCCCGTGCACCTGTGGTGACGATTATGGGGCACGTTGATCATGGAAAAACCTCCCTCTTAGATGCTTTGCGACAAACAGATGTCGTAGCCAAAGAAGCAGGTGGCATTACTCAGCATATTGGTGCTTATAAGGTACGTTTGCAATCCGACCAAGAAATTACGTTTATTGACACACCTGGTCACGCTGCGTTTACTGCAATGCGTGCGCGTGGAGCGCAA
Organism: Pseudomonadota bacterium; assembly: GCA_039714795.1. Lineage (NCBI taxonomy): Bacteria > Pseudomonadati > Pseudomonadota > Pseudomonadota bacterium. The sequence goes on from JBDLIP010000005.1 coordinate 23,285, forward strand.
GTCACGGACATTGTCATCTTGGTTGTAGCGGCAGACGATGGAATCAAAGAGCAAACCGTTGAGGCCATCAATCACATTAAAGCTGCGGGTGTGCCTATGATTGTGGCTATCAACAAGATTGATAAACCAGGCGCTGATCCAGATCGGGTTCGTCAAGAATTGTTGAGCCATGAACTGGTCGTAGAAGAGTTGGGAGGGGATGTTATCTCGGTTGAGGTTTCAGCAAAGAAAAAGCAGAATCTTGATAAATTGGAAGAAAACATTTTGCTGATTGCTGAGATGCATGAACTCAAGGCCAATCCGGATCGTTCTGGACAGGGTATGGTCGTTGAAGCCAAGATGGAACAAGGTCGAGGAGCCATTGCGACAATTTTGGTGCAGAGTGGAACGATTAATATTGGAGACATTTTTGTAACCGGTTGTGAATGGGGAAGAGTTCGTGCTCTTCTTGATGATCACGGTAAGAGTATTAAGCAAGCAGGTCCTGCAACACCTGTTGAAGTGTTAGGACTGAATGGCATACCTGATGCTGGTGATGATTTTGCTGTCGTAGCCAATGAAGCCCAGGCGCGAGATATCAGTGAATATCGCAGGCGGAAATCTAAAGCCCAGCAATCTGCTGCCAGGCAACCTGCTACTTTGGAAGATATTTTCGCCAGTACGTCTGAACAAGAGAAAAAGCGGTTGGCTGTTGTCATCAAAGGAGATGTGCAAGGATCTGTTGAGGCAATCAGTAACAGCTTGACCAAGATCGTTAATGATGAAGTTGAAGTGAGTGTCCTACACACTGGTGTTGGAGGCATTACTGAAAGTGATGTGAGCCTTGCTCATGCCTCAAATGGTCTTATTATTGGATTCAACGTGCGAGCAAATCCCCAAGCACGTGATTGTGCCAGTCGTGACAAAGTTCCGATTCAGTATTATTCTGTGATTTATGATGTTATTGATGAAGTCAAATCTGCCCTTAGTGGTCTATTAAGCCCCGGCATTCGCGAAACAGCATTGGGACGCGCAGAAATTAGAGAGGTCTTTGACGTTAGTAAGGTCGGAAAAATTGCTGGTTGTATGGTAACCGAAGGACTCGTCAAACGTGGGGCCAAGGTTAGGTTATTGCGTGATGATGTGGTCATCCATACAGGTGATTTGAAAACTCTAAAACGCTTTAAGGACGATGTTAAGGAAGTACGTGAAGGATCCGAATGTGGTATAGCCTTTGAAAATTTTCAAGACATTCGGGAAGGCGATACCATCGAGTGTTTTGAAGCCGAAGAGGTTGCACGTACGGTTTAGCAAATCGTCTTCTCCACGATTCTGTACGGGTGTTGGTAGAAATTTATAGTAAGGACTTGGATCGTGTCTAATTCTACTGTTAAATTTTGGGCGCTTGAGACGTCAACAAAATCTCTGTCACTTAGATTGATACAAGAGTACCTGAAACCTTACCGGCGTGCGTGTATTTTTGGTTTAGTGTGCATGGCCGTGGGAGCTGCCTGTACTGCTTTGCTAGCCAAGCAAATGGAGCCTATCATTGATGAGGTTTTTGTAGCGCGCAATGCCGGTATGCTTATGGTGGTCGCCCTGCAAGTATTTGTGATTTTTTTGCTTAAAGGTTTGTCGGACTACGGATCATCTGTCACGATGACCCATGTAGGCGAAAAAATTGTAGCTGATATGCGATCCCAGCTTGTAGCGCATGTGCTTCGGGCTGATTTAAGCTTTTATCATGCCACCCCCAGCGGAGAGCTCATCTCTCGTTTTACCACGGATGTTAATATGCTGCACCGGGTTGTCAGCCGCACATTGACCAGCCTTGGTAAGGATAGCCTCACTCTTATTTTCCTTATTGGATTTATGTTTTATACGGACTGGCTACTGGCTTCTCTGGCATTCTTTGCTTTTCCCCTAGCTATTTTTCCGATTTTGCGTATCGGCAAACGCATGCGCAAGTCATCCGGATTGATTCAAAGAGAGCTGGCCTCATTTACAGTTTTGCTATCGCAAATTTTTAATGGTGCTCGCCTGATTAAGTCCTATGGAATGCTGAACCACGAATGCAAAAAAGCCAACAGCTTGATTCAGCGGGTTTTTAAATTAGTGATGAAAGCGACACGAACCCGTTCAGCGTCACACCCGATAATGGAGCTCTTAGGCGGTTGTGCCATCGCTGCTGTTATTTATTATGGCGGATATCAAGTTATTGCAGGTCATCAAAAATCAGGGGCATTTTTTGCTTTTATTACAGCGTTGTTATTGGCTTATGAGCCATTAAAAAAGCTTGCCAATCTCAATGCCGAGCTACAGGAAAAACTTGCAGCTGCAACAAGAGTGTTTGCTGTTTTGGACATGCAACCCAAAATTGTTTCCTTGCCAGACGCAAAACCTTTGAAAATTACAAAAGGAGCAATTGAATTTTCCAAGGTCAATTTTTCCTACACAAAAGAGCAACAGACCATAGATCACATTGATCTATTAATTCCGGCCGGAAAAAAAGTGGCCTTGGTAGGTTCAAGTGGCTCAGGTAAATCGACTCTCATGAATCTAATTTCCAGGTTTTATGATATCGAAGATGGGAGTATAACAATTGACGGCCAAGCAATTCGAGACGTGACACTTGAGTCTTTACGCCACAACATCGCCCTTGTTAGCCAAGAAGTGACGTTGTTCGATGACACGGTTAAGAATAACATTATCTACGGGCGACCAGATGCAAACCTAGATGAGATCCAGACAGCAGCTCGAGCAGCCGCTGCGCATGATTTTATTCAAGAGTTGCCTCAAGGTTATGAGACTCTTGTAGGAGAACATGGCATCAAACTTTCAGGCGGACAACGGCAGCGACTAGCAATTGCTCGAGCTATGCTGAAGAATGCTCCCATCCTGTTGCTAGATGAAGCGACCTCAGCGCTTGATAGTGAGTCAGAGCAGCAAATTCAGGCAGCACTGAACAGCCTGATGCGAGGTCGTACGACCCTGGTCATTGCTCACCGGCTATCAACAGTACTTGATTCTGATATTATTTATGTGATCGAGCAGGGGCGTGTTGTTGCCTCTGGACCCCACAAACAGCTTTTGGCAAGCAACGAACGATATGCCAAACTGTGTAAAGCGCAACTTTCTGATCCAACTCATGTCTCTCAAACCTCTCATCAAAAAACTGCTTAGATCTTCATTATGCATCAATATAGTGAGCTGGATTGCAGCCCACTATATGCGACTTGTCTTTCATACTAATTCTTGGAAGTTTATCCATGAAGAAATTCCACAGGAATATTGGAGCCAGGACAAGCCTTTTGTGGGGTGTTTCTGGCACGGAAGATTAGCGATGATGTCCTTTTGCTGGCATCATACCTCTACCGTTTACATGCTTATTTCTGCGCATCGAGATGGGCAAATTATTACTAAAAGTATCGGATATCATGGCATCAAAACCATTGTCGGATCTACTTCTAAGGGGGGCAGCCAAGCGCTTCGTTCAATTTTGAAAGTGCTCAAATCGGGTCATAGTATTGTTATTACTCCCGATGGCCCCAGAGGACCAAGATTTAAAGTGAATCCAGGATTGATTGCCATTGCTCGAATGGCAAAAGTTGATATTGTTCCTGGTACCTTTTCAATCCAAAGACGTCTTATCTGGAAATCATGGGATCGACTCATATTTCCCCTTCCTTTTGGGCGAGGAGTTTTTGTGTTTGGCAAACCCATCCCTTACGCTTCGCTTAAAGACAAAGATGCAACCCAGGCTCTCACACTCGAACTTGAACAACGACTCAATGATATCAGTAAACAAGCTGACGCTCTGTGTGGACATCAGCCGATTGAATCCTTAAAAACAGATCAGGAGGAACCAGCATGTTATTCTTAAAGATCTATCAAGCACTTGTTTGGCTTTTGCAGCCTTTGATTTTTTGGATAATAAAACGGCGAATATCCAATAGTAAGGAGGAACCACAGCGTATTCAAGAACGCTATGGAGAGGCTACCAAAAAACGTCCCCAAGGTCAGTTGATTTGGATTCACGCTGCCAGTATTGGAGAATCGCGTTCAATCTTGATTCTTATCGAACGACTGTTGCGGTGCTATCCACACTGGCATATCCTGGTGACAACGCATACCATGACATCAGCTAGGGTTATGGCCAAACATCTTCCACCACGCGCAATGCATCAGTACATTCCTTATGATCATCTTCAGTGGGTAACTCGTTTTATTGACTATTGGAATCCCAGTCTCGTGCTTTGGGTTGAATCTGAATTATGGCCGACGTTTCTAACGACACTGGGACAAAGAAAGATACCGGTGATTTTGGTTAATGGAAGACTTTCCCAGCGTGCTTTTCAGCAATGGTCCAAACTAAAATCCCTAAGTAGTGTTGTCTTTAGCCAATTTACCTGCTGCTTAACTCAATCTAAAGAGGATGCCCAGCGCTTTCAGAGTCTAGGGGCCAACAATGTCCATATAACTGGTAATTTGAAATTTGCTGCTCATCCCCTGGAAATTAATGATATGGAACTACAAACTCTGAAGAATGCCACTAAAGATCGCCCCGTGTGGCTGGCTGCAAGTACCCACCCAGGGGAAGAGGAATTGGTGGCATGTGCCCACCGTCAGTTGAAAAAAAACCTGCCAAACGCTCTTTGTATTATTGTGCCGCGGCACCCTGCAAGGAGTGAAGCAATTCTTGAACTTCTTACGGACAAAGGTTTATACACCACTACGCGCTCTGAGCAAGAGCAGCTAGAGAAAATCACGGAGGTTTATCTTGCCGACACGTTAGGTGAGCTTGGGTTATTTTATAAGCTGGCACCCGTTGCCTTTATTGGAGGTTCTCTCGTTCCTATAGGAGGACATAACCTGATTGAAGCGGCACAACTGAACTGCGCCATCATCCATGGTCCGCATATGCATAAGTCACTTCAGTTGGAGCAAGAATTTGCTGCAGCGAATGCGGCAATTACCGTGGAGTCTTGGCAGGGCTTGGCAGATAATGTTTCAGTCTTGCTAGCTAATTCAGACAAACAAAAAAAGATGACCCAATCCGCAAAAGCCATTGTGAACCGGCATACCGGCGTGACCGATACGATTTTGCAGCATGTAGCTGAGATAATTCCGCAGGAGCCTCTAGATGCTCAAAGCGCCTAAATTTTGGTATCAACCACCCAGTCTACTAAGTGCTATGTGCGCTCCGATTGCTGCAGGATATAATTTGGCACAGCGTATGCGGCAAAAGGCTACCACTGCCTATAAAGCAAAAATTCCGGTAATATGTGTTGGCAACCTTACAGTGGGGGGAGCTGGCAAAACACCTACAGTTATGGCACTGGTTCGCCTTTTACAGCAACAAAAATTGGAAGATATCCACATTCTGACTAGAGGGTATGGTGGATCACTTAAGGGTCCTATCCTGGTGGATTCCAAGCAACATACGTTTTGCGATGTGGGCGATGAGGCTTTGCTGCTTGCCCAGGTTGCTCCAACCTGGGTTGGTGGTAATAGAGTTGCAAGCGCAAAGGCAGCTGAGCAGGTAGGTGCTCAAATGATTATAATGGACGATGGCGGGCAAAATCCAACGCTGCACAAAGATTGTTGCTTTATGGTTGTTGATGGGCAAAAAGGACTTGGTAATGGTCGTATTCTTCCCGCTGGTCCGTTAAGGGAAAAATTACCGCATGGGCTTTCTAGAACTGATGCGGTGGTTTTAATTGGTAAAGATCAGCACAACTTGTCCAAGACCTTGTCCAAGACAATGGGTAAGTCGTTTGTCAACGCGCACATTGTACCACTGGCTGAATCAACCCAAAGCATTAAGGGCAAGCAGTTGCTTGCTTTTGCTGGCATTGGCCTTCCTGATAAATTCTTTAGTGCACTTGAGCAATATGCAGGAGAGATTCTCGAAAAAGTTGCCTTTCCGGATCACTACCCTTATCGCGTGCGTGATTTACAACCTTTGGTCCAAAGAACAAAAACACAAGACATTCAATTGGTAACCACCGAAAAAGATTTTATGCGGATCCCTGCGTCGTTGCAACCGTTGGTAACTCCTTTTAGAATTCGCCTGGAGTTTGAGAATCAGGATGCTGTCATTTGCCGTTTAAAACAATTGCTTGCCACATGAAAAAGCAAATAAATACCCTATTTAAAATATTTATTCGCCATCCCTTGGAGGCATTGGTAACAGTGCTTGCTTATCTGACATTTCGATGTTTGCCGATGTCGCAAGCCTCTGCATTGGGAGGATGGCTTGTTCGCAAAGTTGGTCCTTTTTCCAGCGCGCAACGCACAGCAGAGAAAAACCTAAAATGGGTTTTTCCCAACAAAAGCACGCAAGAGGTTAAATCTATAATTGAAAAAGTATGGGACAATTTTGGTCGCGTTATGGGGGAGTACCCCAATCTAGTTCCTATCAATGTTTATGAAGATTCACGCTTTGAAATAATCGGGCAGGAATATATCGATCAACTTCGCGACGATGGCATGCCGGGTATTATCTTTGCAGCACACTTGGCCAGTTGGGAAGTGGCGATCATGGCGGCCAGTCAGCGAGGATTAAAAGTCACCCAACTTTATCGAGCCACCAACAATCCTTATGTCGATAAAATAGTGCGCATGGTGCAAAGGCAAATTGGACAAGAGGTGTTAACCAAGGGCCCAGGTGATGCTAGAAAAGTGCTCGCATCCTTAAGACGCGGTGATCATTTGTTTATTCTTGTGGACCAAAAAATGAATAGAGGCACATCAGTTCCTTTCTTTGGACGGCCTGCCATGACAGCTCCAGCTGCGGCTCGTATGGCGCTTAGGTTTCAATGCCCTCTTGTACCTGCAAGAGTCGAGCGTCTTGGCGGTGTGCGCTTTCGAATCACTTACTATCCGCCAATGCATCTCCCTAGCAGCAAAGACGATCCTGAGGCTGTTTATACCTTGTTGTGTCAAATGAATGAAATGCTTGAGGGATGGATTAAAGAACGGCCAGATCAATGGCTCTGGTTGCATAATCGTTGGCCGAAAGACTAGGTAGTTGTCTAGCATTTGTTGTAAAAATAGCTATACTGAAGTGAAACCAAAACCTCTGTTTCCTAATACGCTCGAAGTGCTCATTTACAATTGTAAACTGCGCGCTTCTCGCTATCATTAAACTAGAGGTTTTGATTTCACGAGAGTATATAATCATTAGTGTATCAGTTACGGTGACCCATAGAGTGCAAACCTTATTAAATTCCAGCAGAATTTACCTTGAACGCCGGGTGTTTGGTGTTTTATTGCTTGGGTTTTCCAGTGGTCTTCCGTTTTTGTTGACACTAGGAACACTGCAAGCTTGGCTGGAAAGAGTTGGTATCTCAAAAACCACCATTGGTTTGTTCGCGCTTGCAACAGCCCCTTATGCCCTCAAATTTTTGTGGGCGCCTTTAACAGATCACCTACCTATTCCCTATTTATCAAGCAAGCTGGGCTTAAAACGCAGTTGGCTCTTGTTGAGTCAGTTAACGCTTGCCCTTGCTTTGATGGGTCTTGGCACAACAGACCCAGCTCAAAATATTGCCCATACGGCTTTTGCTACCTTTCTTGTTTGTCTGTGTGCGTCATTTCAAGATAATGCGATGGAGGCATACCGTATTGAAACCCTGAACGAAAAAGAAATGGGGCCTGGTGCAGGAGCATCCGTGCTCGGATTTCGCATTGGTATGTTGGTTTCAGGAGGGGGTGCGCTTTATTTGGCCGCATATTGTCCTTGGAAGGTTGTGTACGCGTTAATGGCTACATGTGTCAGCATTGGGATGGTTGCGACCCTGCTGATTCCAAATTCAGACCGAGAACGAACAATAGCGTGCCAGCGGAAAAAGCCGCACCAAGCAATGTGGCCTGCCATTACATCTTTTTTACAAAACCAGGATTGGAAAATAATTTTGTTATTCATCCTTTGTTATAAGGTAGGCGATACCGGCTTGAACATGATGAGCATTCCCTTCTTACTTGAAATGGGATTTTCTAAACTAGAGATTGCCTCAATTGCCAAGACATTCGGTTTTTTTGCCATGGTTGCAGGCGGTTTTATCGGTGGGTTGCTGCTGCTGCATCTATCGCTTTTAAAAAATCTCGCCCTGGGTATTTCCTTATTAATGACTTCTTCTGTGATGTTTATGATCCAGGCTGTTCTAGGACATGACACGACTTTTTTGATGTTAACGATGGGAGTTGAAAATCTTGCCTGTGGCATGAGTGCAGCTGCTCTGATTGCCTATTTATCGAAGTGTTGTCATGTCCCATATACAGCAACCCATTATGCCTTGTTTTCCTCCTTCAGCTCCGTGGTGCGTATAGGGCTTTCTGTAGGAGCAGGGTGGCTAGCTGATCAAGTTTCATGGATGACTTTTTATGGGATCATTGCAGTGGGTTGCTTGCCTGCTTTGATGTTATTGAGTCGATTTTCCTTGCATTTTTATGAACCTAAGCGCAGTTCTCTTGCGTATGAGCAGAAAATTGTGCAAACCAGTTAATATCTACATGAAGGAGTGAGAGTCAATATGACTGCTATTCTATCCGATAAACGCTTGTCATCAGGTATACAAAGATGTTTTGAGCACTTATCCGAAACCTTACAAATTCCTATAAATGTCTCATTATGGGGAACACCAACGATTCATCTTAGAGGCGCCTCTGCATCAGATTTGTCGATTACAATTAACGACAAGGGCGTTGTTGCGTCTCTCTTGAAAGGCCCATCTTTGGAAAACCTGCTGCGCCATTATGCTGCGGGAAACATTGTTCTTGAAGGCTCGAAAGACCTCATTACTCTTGGTGAAACTCTTCGAGAGCAGATTAAGAAAAAAGATCTAAAACGCTTAAAAAAATCTCTTTTTCTAAAAAATTTGTGGCCGTTCCTTTTTGTAAAATCTACCAAATCCTCTTTGAGGCATGAATATACCGAAGATGAAACCGGATTTAATCAGAAAAAACGCGTCAATAAAGACTTTATTCAGTTCCACTATGATGTGAGTAATGAATTTTATCAGCTCTTTTTGGACCCTGAAATGCAATATTCTTGTGGGAATTTCAAAAACTGGGATGAATCCCTAGAGCAAGCTCAGCAGAACAAGCTGGAGATGATTTGCCGTAAACTGCGATTGAAAGACGGGGAGCGCTTTTTGGACATTGGCTGTGGATGGGGAGGTCTTGTATGCTATGCAGCTCAGCGCTATGGAGTTAAAGCCCATGGTGTTACCCTTTCCCAAGCTCAGTATGATTTTGCTCAAGAAAAAGTGAAAAGGCTGGGGTTGGAGGACAAAGTGACTCTTGAGATTCGAGATTATATAACCTTGGAGGGAACATACGACAAAATAGCCAGTATCGGCATGTTTGAGCATATTGGAGTCGACAATTTTCCTAATTATTTTAAGAAAGTCAGATCCCTCTTGCGAGATAATGGGCTATTTTTAAATCATGCTATTGCACGCCGAACAAAAGTGAACAAGAAAAAATCGCGCCGGATTACCCCTGAAAAACATTTGATATTGAAATATATTTTCCCCGGCTCTGAACTGGCTCCTATTGGAGATTCTGTAGATTCAATGGAAGCCTATGGGTTTGAGATTCATGATGTGGAAGGATGGCGCGAACACTATGCGCTTACCTGTAAACACTGGTGCCAGCGTCTATCTAAGAATAAGGACAAAGCTATAAAATTGATTGGCAAAGAGCGGTATTTGATGTGGGTGACATATCTTGCCGGCGTATCTTTTGGATTTCACAGTGGGACGATTTTAATTTATCAAACTTTGGGCTCAAAAAGGGCCAAGGCAAAGGGACTTTCAGAACTTCCGCCAACCCGGCAAGATCTTTATGGATGATTTTGATTGCGTACTCATTTTTTAAGAGCAAATGCGAGTTTCTCTTGCTTATGAGCCAAAAATTGTTCAAACTAACTAATGTCAAACGATTGTCGGGGTGTAGCGCAGCCTGGTAGCGCGCCTGCTTTGGGAGCAGGATGTCGGGAGTTCAAATCTCTCCACCCCGACCATTAAAGCTCATTATACCCATGCTGAATCAAGATGTTGACCTAAGTAAGGTGCCAGGCATAAAGGTATGTGTTCGTTTGATTTTTGTATCCGTCGGGTAAAACGCCTGGATAATCTATTTGCGAGGCCCTCTACCTCGAAACTGTTTACGGGATGGGGATCTGTAAGCTCAAAAGCTTTAGTGCCTATGGAGTAGGGTCCGGTTGGTTTAGGAAGCAAAAAGGCTTTGCAAACAGCAGGATGCACATGAAAAATGCAAAAGAGTAGTGCAAAAAATCTAATCAATATCTTGCCTATTTAAACTAACGATTCTCCATAAGTTGCCGCTTGCAGGTGGCTCACACAGTACAAGCTCACAGTTACCAATGAACATAGGCGTTTGGTATCCCATTGGTTTGGTTAAAGTTGCAAAGGCACCGCCATGGGAAACAATAAGGGGAATGCCAGAAAGAGATTCGCGCACACACTCATTGACAGCATTAATGACGCGGCTTGCAAAATCTTGGTAAGGTTCAGCTTCTGTATGAGTTTTTCCTGCCATCCACTGTTGCACTATTTGCCTAGACTGAGCGGTGATATCTGTTCCTTCAAGAATACCAAAGCAGCTCTCCCGCAGATTTTTCTTGATTGAATGCTGCACGCTCAACTCTTCATTGATCACCTCGGCCGTTCTCTTAGCCCGGAGCAGATGGCTCGAGAAAATATGCGATATGGGTGTACCTCCCAGAAACGATTTGACCGCATGGACTTGATTAAGTCCCGCTTCATTCAAAGGAATATCACGACTGCCTTGATACCTGGCGCTTTTATTCCATTCGGTTTCGCCGTGCCGCAGGAAATAGAAGGGCAAAGGTGTTAGTTTGGGAGTTTCGCCATGTGTTAAACTTGTCTTTTTCACCACCACGTGCTACCTTTTTCTCATATTTGACTACATGACATGAGTATACCCCTTTGTCAGCTCATCTTGAAATTGAAAAGAAATACCAAATCGTAGAAACAGACCTTGGACCTCTGCTTGCTCAATTCGAATACGTCAGTGAAAAGCGCATCATAGATGAGTACTTCGACACTGTTGATGGCAAGTTTTACCAAGAGGGTATTTTCATTCGCATCCGCAATCAAAAAACACTGGATGTTAAATTCAACCCCGATCACTTGGGGCAAAGAGGCGTCCACGAGCATGTCTTTTGTGCTGAATATAGCTTTCAAGAACCATTTGCCAATCAAGACTTCAAAACGTTTGAAGCTTTGGGACAACTTATTGGGACTCAGCAACCTTTTAGCTCCAGCTTTTCTTCATTTCTCAAATCAAACCAACTGGTTATACTCTTGCTGATCGACAAAATTCGTAAAACCTATAAACAAGGACACTTTGCCTTAGTTATCGATGCAATTGCGGGCTTGGGCACGATTCTTGAGATAGAATATACGGGAAAGAATACGAATCCAGATGTTGAGCAGATTGTATCGGAAATCGATGAACTAATGCAGGAAGTGCCAACAGTTCCCTTAGCCACTGGAAGTTTCGAAATGCTTTTAAAAAAGCAAAATTTTGAGTTGTACAGAAAAGGTAAGTATCTGTTGGAAGAGGACAGAGAATTGGATAAGACTGCTGCATGAAAAAATTCCTTGCTCTCTCGTTTCTGCTTGTTGTTGCTCTTATTACCTCTGGCCACGCCGAAAGCAAGCAAGCAACGTGCTTTGCCGATATTGCTCAAGATTTTGCCAATGCTGACCAAGACACACTAGTCATTTTCAATTTTTTTGATGAAGAATCACGGAGCACTTGTTTGGCTTTAAGGCTGCTTTGCCAAGTCAATCTCTATCGGTTGTTCGGGGTAATTGCCTGCTAAGATATCTGGTAAATAATTTTTTAGCACCACAGGATAGATAATTTCATCATGATTACTAATTTCCTCCAAGCTGAACCAACGTAATTCTTTGATTACCTGTTTTTCTGATTCCGTCAGGTTTTGTGTAGAGACAGACTTTTGTTGCGTGCGTGCCACAATAAATTGCTGCTTGAGTCGGGTTAGGGTGCCTGAAAGTACAAGCTCAAACTCACCAAACCAAACAAGGGGGCCAAATTCTACATCATTTTCTTGCAATCCAGTTTCTTCGTGCAGCTCTCGAATAGCGGCTTGCATTATAGATTCTCCTGGCTCAATTTCTCCGCCCAAAGGAAACCAGAACCGACCATTGTAAGTACCATCCTTTGCAGTGGTTTTGGGATCATCTGCACACATTAACAACAGCTCGTTCTTTGGACTGAGCAGAAGAATTTTAACGCTATTGCGGGTAGGAATTTGCTTTTGGTTGGTACACATATTAGTTGACCACCGTCTATCATTCGGACTCATTCAATCCACCCACATACCATTCTGAAGCAACACTTAACCCTAGGCGTTTAAGAAAGCAACGTTTTGGCTGGTCATGAGCTCCACATACAACCAGGATTTGTGTAGCTCCTTTAATTTTTGCTTGCGCTTTCAATTCATCCACAAGACGGTTTCCAATTGAGGGCCACAAGTATAGATCCTCAACACAAAAATCATCGACCATTAACGTTAATCCTCCTGGATCATAAACCTCAGGAACTTTCATCAATCTCCCAATCACAAAACCAACCACCTGCCCATGGGATTCAGCCACCAAAAGAAGGTGATCTTCCTGGGTAATCAGCGTTTCAAACCACCTAGATTGCGCTTTGTTTGCGTCTGTAGCATGGCGCCAAAATTGTGGGTGCGCTTTTTCGTAGGATAACCGTTTGGCGTGGGAAAGAGCAACCATAGTTGGAATATCCGATCGTTGTGCAGAGCGAATAGTCACGTTGAGTTCTGTAGGTTTTCCATGCATTTCACTTCGCCATACAAGCAAATGCGTCTTGCATCCAGCAAAACACCCAGACCCTCCCATAACAAAATCTCCTACATGGACGAACCCCGCTTTTTCATACACATGCTTGGCTCTGGGATTGCTTATATCTGGATCAATCAACAATGTATCTGCATTTTCATCAACGTGCTTTGGGACTGGGTTAGTCGTATTCCCTAAAGTGTCTTGGATTTTAATAAAAACTTAACTAGATTGTACTCCTGTCAACCAAAAAGGAGTAAGAAAATGCTTTCAGAAATTATATGTGTGGACTGTCAGTCTG
>JBDLIP010000006.1 GCA_039714795.1 Pseudomonadota bacterium
GAGGATATTGAAACCGCGAAAAATACATCCGAAAAAAATATCATCGTTGTAACTCCATCTTTCGAAGAAAGTTATGTGTGGAGAGTCTTTGATGGAGAAAAAAATATATGTGCTAAAGTGTCTGATGTAGATTTTCTAAAAATTGTTAACGGAGGAAAGGTGGCTTTTGTTGCTGGTGATTCATACCGCGTTCAAATTACAGAGACTCAATATACCAACTCCTCTGGAAAAATTAGTAATAAGTATGAAATAATAAAATTCATGAAAAAAGTTCACTTTCCAGTTCAAACGGAAATGAAATTCTAAAACCCCATCGACAAAAATCCCATTACATCCATAATATTGCCCACTTATGGAGGCATTATGGATATCGAAGTTGTAGAATTTTACCCGGAATCGGAAAAAGCAAAGCACAGAGGTTATATTGGCTCAATGCATGTCTATGTGTGTGATCTAGATAACGCAGTTCAGATTGATGTCAGGGGAATCTCTGTTTTCAATAACAAAGGATTCTGGTTTTTCAAGTTTCCAGCAAGGAAGGGGATAGACCAGGATACGAAAAAGCCCGTCAATTATCCCATTTTCTCTTTCACTGACCGTGAAAAGGACAAATCCTTTCGCAAATCTGTCATTGACCTGGGTCAAGAGTACATCAAAAAGAATTTTGCCGAAGTGTTAGCTTAGTTCGAATTCCTTTTTCTTAAACTCTATCTTATAGCCAAGCTGAATGATTTTCCTTAACGTCGGCTTGGTTAGAGTTCTTGTCCCGGCTATCTCTGCAAAAAGACCTGCTCGATCACAGGCAGGATAATAGACCTCCTTTCCATAATAAAACCTCTGTTCAATCAAAATTTTCATCGCGGCCATGGCCACCTCCTCAACAAATTTCATAAATCTCCTGCAATTATTTGTGTAAGGTCATTTAAAAATGCAACAAGGTAAATGTTATTGACTTTAACCGCAAGTTTAATCAAAAATTGAATGTTTATTAAACTAATGTGTATATAATGCGTAAAACTAAAATTAGTAAAGTTCGTAAATGGTGTACGGAAGATAACATTTCTATAAGTGAACTTAAAAGGCTATTACAGATTGACCGCTATTCTGCCTGGCAAATATTTGCCGGTAACCGTAAGCCAGACCAGGAAACAGCGGAAAAGATTTCACAATTCTCCCTAGGGAAGATAACTGTAGAAGAATTACTTCTTCCGGAATTCTTTGAAGACTGATAAGCGAATTCCATGCCAAGAAACAGCAAATCTTTAATTTAAATACAGATATCTAGAGTGAGCGCTACTTTTCAGATTGCTTAAAAAGTGAGTTTGATAGTAGAAACTTCCCTATGATGAAATATTTGACAGGTGTAAAAAAGTTGTATGAAAGTTTCAATGAGTTAATTCAATGGATCTTTTCAGTCCAAACCGCAAATTGGAGTTATGAATTGAAAAAAGTATTGGGTCTGATAATGTATGTTATGAAGTCAAAAAAGACTTTATCCATGCGCTTATCATACATACACTCAATCCTTTACGATAAAAACATTGATATAGAGCGTTTTTATCATCCTGCCCTTACTGGGCTCAATTCAGATATTTCGTAATAAAATTTATAAAAAGGATAAGGCTCAGAGACTGCAATCTCTGAGCCCGTGAAACTTGTAACCCCAAAGGGGACAAACAAAACATGTACGCATCATCGTACCAGCACGCTGGTTTTTCTTCTAGTCGAAATGAAGGACAATTTCGACCACGCTACCTTTTACCCCAAAATAGGGGAGGTCAAGGATGACCCAAAACAATGAAAATATCAAAATTGTTGATGAAGGAAATCTTCGTCAATATCGCACAGAAATCCCTAACATCGTTGAAGAGTATCTTTCTGACCCTTATGAGTTTAGAGTGTATTGTCATCTCAAAAGAAGGGCGGGAGATTCTGGTGCATGTACTGAATCCAGATCGAAAATGGCAAAAAAATGTGGAATGGGGATTGAAAAACTTCGCAAAGTTCTAATTTCGCTCTCCATGCTAAATCCAAAATTCGAAAATCTTCCCCTCATCATGATCAACAAAAGAAAAACTGAAAAGGGTGATCCTGACACGGATTTTATAACCATAATCGACCTTTGGAATATAAACTTTAAAATTCATTTTAGTCCCCCACCAGAAAGTGGAGGGGTACCCCATGAGACGGGGGAGGGTACCCCACGAGATGGGGGAGGGGTCCCCCACGAGGTGGGGGTGAAGAAAGAACCTTTTAAAGAAGATAAGAAAGAAAAAGAACAAAAAGAAAGAAAGAAGAAAGGCCGAAAAAATGGCGCAAAAGCGCCGTGTGTGTCTCAAAATCCTTCATCTTTTCCTCAAAAATCTTCATTTGGATCCGATGGAAAAGTCAAAATGACCGAGGTCGAATACAACAAACTTTTCACCGAATGGGGGAAGGGAAACCTCGAAGACCTTGTCGAGCAGCTCAACGACTACATCGGCTCTTCCGGCAAGCGATACAAATCCCACTACCACACCCTGCGCCAGTGGCACAGAAAGAGGTCTCAGGAGAAACCTGACCCTCGAGACAGAAGAACGAAAAACGTAGACGGAACAGCCGTCGATAGCCCAGTGGATGGATTGTTTTGATGGAAAAATTAGCAGACTGCCACCAGTCACAAGAAATCTTGCAAGTTCTGAGGGATTTTGCAGCGCATCCCAGAGGATTCTTGCTCATGGCCGGGAGTAACGGGACAGGGAAAACATACGCCTCGAAGGCTGTAGGGAGAGAGTGTAGGATTTCACAACCGTACAGTTCTGAATTTCCCGGGAAGATTTTCGTCAAGCAGGCAAATCTCAACACGCGCCTCAACGAGTATCGTTCGATGTGGGGAAATGTTCGATATCTTGAGAAATATTACGCTCATCCTGAGCTTTTGATCATCGACGATCTCGGCACGCGAACACCCTCAGAAGCCTTCATGGACTTCCTGTACGTCCTCGTCGACGATCGTTACGACAACAGGCATCGAAAGGGGACGATCATCACCACAAACTTGACAGCCTCACAAATGAGGGAAAGATTTGGCGATGCTTTCACGAGCCGAGCTGCTTCTGGAAAATTGCTTCGCATGGATGGAGATGATCGTAGGTTTGAGGAATTTTGAAGAAATTTAAAAGCGACAAAGATTACGTAAATTACTTATATTCAGAGAGAAATCATCTCGATAAGGCTTGGAATCAAATGCTCGAGCAAGTAGAATTATCAGGAAATCTTGATCGACTGGTAGCCGGTTTCCTGATGACTCGATATCAGGTCCTCGACAAAGAAATAATCAAACGAACTTATTTTAAAGCCCACTAAGCCCTCTAAAATTTTAGACTAGACTCTTACCATTAAGAAGCTATAAAGTCCTCTTAGATCGCATTTAAACGCTATTGACGAGGATATAATTAATGCAATTCAAACACAAGTTCCATGCTAAGCCCACAAACATCGACGGAATACGCTTTGCCTCAAAGCTTGAGGCTCGCTACTACTCCAAGCTCAAGGCCTTTCAGGAAGCAGGAGAGCTGGTTTTCTTCCTGCGCCAAGCTCCTTTCCACCTTCCAGGCAACACCCGCTATGTCGTGGACTTTGTGGAGTTCTGGAAAAATGGCGATATTACTTTTACAGATTGTAAAGGATTAGAAACAGAAGTTTACAAACTTAAAAAAAGACAAGTTGAAGAGTTGTTTCCAATAAAAATTAACGTTGTAAAGAAAGCTTGAAAAGTTTGTTGAACAAAGAAACTATTCAATAGTAATATATATAAAATCACCCTTAAGTACGATCTTGAGAGCTATTGAATTAAAAGATTCGATTCCAAAGAATGACGATATGATTGAAGAACACGCGATCACTATTCATGGAGAGATCAATCTTGATGATCTTGAGTACCTAGCCAAGAAAGCTAATAGGATTGGCCGGAACGGCCGTAGTCTGATTGGCGTAAAGATCGAACGCAAGGATGATAAGCGCGAGGTATTCTTTGTCGTGGATGAAATGGTTTCCAAGCACAATTATTGCCCTTACTAGAAAATGAAGGCTCCGATAGAGCTCAGAAAAACAATCCTAAGTAACTTACCATTAACACTTATTGACTTTTTCAATACTCCATGTTATTATAGCGTTATAACATTAAGCCCATATTATGGATGAAGGGAGAAATGAAATGAAAAAACTGGCTCGATTTGGTAATAGCTATGCTATTCCTATAGATAAGAGGGTTTTGAAAGAAGCCCATTTAAATGAAAATGCTAAATTTAATATTCAAGTATTGCCTGGTGGCGGTTTGTTGATTCAGTCAGTCGAGGAAGTTGACCGAAAAAAGATGGAAGATCAGCAAAACAAAATTTACTCGAAATACAAGAATCTATTTAAACGATTGGCGGACTCATGAAATATTTAAGGATCGAGGAAGTCATTTCTTATCAAGATTTCCTTATCAAAAAGGATGGAGGGTTCGGGGGCATTAGAGATTTTGGTTTGTTATCTTCCGCCCTTGCTATTCCTTCACAATCTTTCTCAGGGCAAGAAATGCACCACACCGTGATAGAGAAAGCAAGCGCTTACCTATACCACCTGATCAAAAATCATCCTTTTTTTGACGGAAACAAACGTACAGCAGTATTTTGTTTTCTAGTGTTTTTTGATGAAAACAACGTTGAAATATCTTTTGATGAAGATTTTTTGTACAGTATTACATTAGACGTTGCGGGAAATAAACTGCATAAAACAGAATTGATTTCTTTAATGAACCAATATTTTCAAACCAACTGTGATAAATCCCTTTCTACTAGCAGTTGAAGAGTGAGCAA
Organism: Pseudomonadota bacterium; assembly: GCA_039714795.1. Taxonomy (NCBI): domain Bacteria; kingdom Pseudomonadati; phylum Pseudomonadota; species Pseudomonadota bacterium. The sequence continues at coordinate 4,842 of JBDLIP010000006.1, forward strand.
AGATTAACCCAAACATTCTGGGGAAATAACAGTATAAAACTGGCAAATTTCTCCCCTTGAATCAAAACATACATTTACACAAAAATATGCTTTAACAACGTCAAGGATTACATATGCCCGCATCCAAGGGAAATAAGAACACGCTAGGTAATACAGGCGGTAGACCTGAAACGTGGACTGAGAAAAGGATTAATAAAGAAGCTGATAGCTTTTTGAAGTGGGCTAATCAGGACGACTCCATTATCCTCAGAAAGTATGCTGCAATCAATGGATATGCGCCTCAATGGTTAACATATTTGGCTGATAAATCTGTTAGGTTTTCCGAAACTCTAAAGATCGCAAAAACACTCGTCGGGTGTAGGCGTGAAGAGCTAGCCCTAAAAGGCGATATAGATACTGGTATAGTCAAGGCCACCCTTGCCACCTATGACGAAGAGCATAGAGCTATGCTTAAAGAGATGAAGCGTGCAGAGAAAGACAGCCAGCAACTGGAAGCTTTCTTGGCAGGCCAAAAATCACAAAAAGAATTATCACAGCAATAATGGGGTTTTCCCAATCCATTTCCCTATTTTTCCACTCCAAGCCCGTGAAAGCGGGCTCTTTTATCTTATACCTTCTCTCAACACTTTTTTAAGTTGATTGGGGCGTTCAATTTCACTGTGAACTTGTAAAAATCCCTTCAAGACTCTCACAAGAGCTAGATTTTCATTATCCTTCAACCAAAAAGCCACATCTTCAGGAGCATATATTCTTTGTTTAGGCTCCTTTTTTGTTCCTGTTGGACGGCCAGAACCCGGCCTGTAGCCCCCTCGACCTGTTGTTTTATTCTCCATTATAGGAGAAAGATTTCTGTTCAATCTATGCTTGATGAACTCTTTGATATATTTAGGGTAATTTTCTATGACTTCTTCTTTAGAATCACCCGCATATTCAACAGGGTATTTTTCATGAGAAAACACCCACGCCTCAACGCATTCATCATACCAAGGTTTAATGTTACCGACTTCTCGAAGGGCAACATTTAAATTTTCATCTATTTCTTTTTTGGCGGCCATAACCAACCTCTCTCTTTAACTAAGTTTTCTGTTTTCTTAACACTGTGTGCAGAAACCTCATGCTTTTTTCCGTTTCCATGGACAATTTTTATACAGCATAGAAAATTGTCGTTTTCATCGCACAAATTCCAGTCTATAGATCCCTTTTTCAGTTTCCAGTCACACTTCTTGATGTGTTTTCTAAAATCAGATTCTTTTAAAGGCTTGTGGGGCATTCATGGTTCCTTTAATCATTATTATAGATTATATGGGATAAAAAATCAAATAGACTTATCATTCTCTAAGTTAGTGTGTTGAGTGTGGATTTAGATATGAAAAGCTAAGAAAGAATATATGTCCGCCATATGTGTGCCTTTTCTATTGCCTTCATTTATAACTACAGTTATAAAAATCAGCCATGTCACACAATTTTTTGGATGTTATAGAAATCTACGCCAAAGATAACCCTAAGTTATTAGATAAGTCATGGCGCTTGTCTAAAGAATCGGGGTTCTACTGGATAAAGGGAAAAGACGGGAGGCCCGTTGTTTTTCAACCCAATTGGGCTCAAGAGATATTGCTTAACGAATCGCATCCTTTAAAGATTATTCCCAAGAGCCGACAGCTTGGAATTACGACATTTTACGCTATCAATTACTTAGATGACTGCATTTTCTCACCAACACCGATAGACACGACTTTTATAGCAGACCGACGAGAGAATGCAGAACTTATCTTTGAAAACAAAATCCGCTTTGCTTGGGAACGTGTCCCTGATTACATCCGCGCGCTTAACCCTGCCTCTAAAGAGTCAACCCGTATGCTTAGATGGGGGAATGGTAGTAGCTACGTTGTAGATACAGCCCCTCGTGGTGGCACATTCCAGCGCCTTCATGTCTCAGAGTTTGGCAAGATATGCGCCAGGTATCCACAGAAGGCACAGGAGATCATTGAGGGGGCTTTAGAGACTGTCGCTGTTGGTCAGCAGATCACTATTGAGTCAACGTCTGAAGGGCGGGGAGGATACTTTTTTGACATGTGCAAGCAAGCGGAAGAATTAAAGAATTCCGGTGAGAAGCTGGGACTTCTAGATTACAAACTTTTCTTTTTTCCTTGGTGGAAGGAGCCAACGTATACGCTATGAAATACAAAAAATTAAGGAGGATAAGCGTGGAAGCTGAAAACAAGGATGCTAAGGATTTGAAAGAAACAGACAGTCAGACTGATGAAGAACAGAAAAAACCAAGAACTGTAATCCATATTGAGTTGATCAAGCAGATGGTAAAGGATAACAAGGCTTTTCTTACGCACATGCAACAGATTTCTGATAGAAAAAGCCAACATTTAGAAAAAAATATTCTTAAGCTTGAAAAGTCTCTTAACAGGTATGAGAAGACACTCAAAGAAATCCAAGCTCGTCATGAAATAGTTGAAGACACTCTCTGCAACGTCTTACTTGCCATACGACAAAATGAATATTTACAAGCCTGGTATCCCGAGCAAAAGGGTTATCCTGCTCAAAAGGTTGTGGGACAGCACCCCTTTGTTAAGAAAAGGGGTAAGAGTGAAAAAGCACTACAGTGAGTATTTTCTTATGTCTGCTTTAGGTTTAACGCTGATTTTTGGTTTTTCCATGATCATATGGTTTTGGAAAGTGGTAATTTTTGGGTGATTGATGACTGATTACGACAAATACTTTGCATCTCTTGGAAGCGACCACGGAATCAAGCTCGATGATGGTCAAAAGGCTTGGTACATTAAAAAAGCTGACACTCTCAAGGATGGGATGAAGACACAATACCCCTCAACGCTTGACGAGTGTTGGGAGGTTGCCAATGACGGCCTATGGTATGGCAAGTCCATCTCTAGAGCACGCACAGAGAAGCGTATTTGCAATGTTATCTATGACCGCATGGCAGAGGTGCACACAGCTTGGGATCTTGGTAGACGCGATCCTACAGCCATTTGGTTCTTTCAATTGGTACAAAAGGAAGTACGCCTCATTGACTACTACGAGAATAACTTTGAGAACATAAGCCACTATGTGAAGATCCTACAGGATAAGAGTTACATATACGGTAAACACTTTGTGCCGCATGATGCGGCGATCAAGTCATTTCAGACGGGTAAGTCTTTAGTAGACTTTGCAAGAGACCTTGGGATTACACTCATTAAACTCGATCGTGAGGTGGATATTTTACCTGCCACAAATTACGTGCGTTCGATGCTAGACCGCTGCTGGTTTGATGAGAAAAAGTGCGCTCAAGGGATCAAGGCATTAGAGGCATACCGCAAAGAATGGTCGGATAAGAATCAGTGCTTTGTAGAGCGTGAATTACATGACTGGGCATCGCATGGATCATCAGCGTTTAGGTACTTGGCTAGAGCTGAACAGATAATTGCTGGTGGTCCGTCAAAGGATGAAGTAAAAGCCCATCTTGAAAGGATGGATAGATATAGAAGGGAGAGGATTTGAGTAATGACTGATTGGATAAAAGTAGGGGATAAATTACCCGAAATTGGAAAAAAGGTGCTTGTAAGGGTGGTTGTTGATGGTGGACCTAAATATTTCGAAGATAGACTTGTTAAATTTGTAAGAACATCACAATCAAATTGGTCACAATCAACTTGGTCACAAGCGATTGATTCAGGTGTTACACATTGGATTGAACTACCTCAGGGCTGTCCAACATGTGGGTGTTTAGAATGAAAATTAAAGATATTTCCCTCCTAATACAGTGCTGTGCTGCCATTGTGGGGCCAGATAGAAAAAAGCAGATATTGGCACACTACAAAGACATGGAAGAGCTTTTAGACACCGGAATTTTAGCCGATTGTGACGATGAGGATTTTCCGGAGTGTTTGTGTGTTAACAACAAAAAAAATACGTGCGCGCTCATAAATATACGAGCGATAGCTCGTAAATTAAGATAATAGCAAGAGATTGGAAAAATCTTGAAAACGATGAAAAGGAAGGAAGAAAATGGATGAAGAGCATGAAATTAAACCAAATCATGATTCACAAGTTATTGGAGCCGTGATAGATAGACTTATTATAAATCATGATAAAATTATCAATGATTGGTGTGAGGCATATTTAGCTAAGGAATATCAAGACGGAAAAGATATACATCCTGGAATGTTTACCATTATTCAACAGCCATACTCTGACCATTCGAATTTTGGTTACAAGTATTTCATTAGAGGTAATTCTACTGAAGAGATTGAGCTTAAAAATAGACCCGAAGAGAAGGTTCCAGAGTCAACTACCCCGAATGACGTTGACATCCTCACCTCCCTAAAGGAAGAGGTCTTACGGCGAAAAAGATAAAGTAACTATGCTATATATCATAGGAATAGAGGATTATCATGACTAAAAACACCCTGACTTTTAAACCGGACTGGGTCTCTCCTCCGGGAAACACGATTTCAGATTTATTAGAAGAACTTGACTGGTCCCAAACAGAATTTGCCAAACGAATGGATTATACAACTAAACATGTCTACTTATTACTGCAAGGCGAAGCATCTATCACAGAAGACACTGCTCTTCGACTCGAAAAAACACTAGGAGGCAGTGCAGAATTCTGGATGACAAGGGAGCAGCATTACAAACAGGCATTGGCAGAAAAAGAAGAACTAATGAAACTTCAGGCAGATAAGCCGTGGCTTAAAGAACTTCCTATTCCATATCTTTTAGAACACAACCTAATAAAAAAACCTCAAATAAAAACCGATTGAAATATCCTTTATAAATTCATACACTACATTTTTTAGCATGCTTTAGCATGCGCCGTCGGGCTGATCACCCTAACATTGCCGTTCCAATGGCGGCGCTGTCCTTTTCTGACCGGAGAAAAGTTAACACTTACTCACGGATGAAAGGAAAGCGCCAAGGATGGCAGATTTTGCTTCCATTGAAACAGATTATGAAGAGTTCTGGCAAAGGGCTGAAAGAAGCTGGGTTAACTATACATCCAACGCTTTAAAATCCCTGCAAGCCTATACCGGCCGTACATGGACCTCCAAAGAAATATCTAAATTACATGAGGAAGGAAGAGAGGCCAGCGAATATAACCTTATTCGTTCAAGCGTCAATTTCTTTTCCGGTTATGCAAGAGACAATATTAAATCCTGTGTCATTGCTCCAATGGAAGGTTCGGATGAAAAAACAGCCGATCAACTTAACACTGTCGTAAAATACGTCTTTGATAAAGGCGATGGTGATCAATATCTACTCAGCGGCTTTGATGATGCGCTAAAAACAGGGCTATCCCTTGTCGGCATCTGGATTGATAAGTCAGAAGATCCTGTATTCGGTGATATCAAGTTTTTTAAGCGCTCATACAATTCATTTATCTTAGATCCAAACTTTACCAGACTTGATTTATCGGATTGCTCTGAGGCTTCTTTGCGTGATTTTGTAACGCGTGATGATGCAAAGTCACTGCTTACATTCATTGATCCCAAAATCATTGATGAAACTCCCACTGCAACCTTTGATAATAAATTCCAACTCTATCGCCCGAATAAAAACCGCTTTGATTCTGACGACTTAATCACCTATGACAGCTACTACAGGCGCACGACTAGAGATATTCAAGAGATAGTAGATATGTCCACCGGTGACATTCTCTTGCGTAATGGTGATCCTTCTGAAAATGATAAACATGATGAATTAGTTCAACTTGCCAGATCAAACGGTATCAATGCTGAAATTCTAAGACGCAATAAGCAGTTTGTTGAGCTTAACGTCTTACTAGGCGGTAAAGTCGTCTACAACGGTCCTGATCCCACAGGCTTGGACACCTATCCCTTCATCGCAGAGATTGCATGTTTTGAGCCCCAACTTGATGATTTTAGTCTCAAGATACAGGGTTTAGTGCAACCGTTGATACCGGCCCAACGCTCCTTCAACAGACGCCTGTTAAGAGCGCAAGATATCATGGATTCATCTCTCAATGTTGGCATGCTCTACAAAGTTGGCTCTGTTGTCGATGAAAAAGCCATGAACCGCTCAGGGATTGGTAATATTCCAGCTACTGACACAGCTGATCTTGACCGTGACTTCAAGCCTATACAAGGGGGTTCTATTCCTCCGGGCTGGCTTGAGTTCTCTCAAACAATCAGCGGTCTTTTCGCTGAAATCTCCGGTGTTAATGAAACTCTTTTAGGCTCTGATGAAGGTGGAAACACACAAGTATCAGGAAGGCTTGCAGAGGTAAGAGCTGCCAATGGACTGCGTGCTAACCGTGCTATCTTTGACAATTTCGAAAGATCACAGCGTCACCTGACTAAAAAAGCTCTCGAAGCTGTTCAATTGAATTTCGGCCCCGGAAAAGTGGCTCGTATTATCGGTGAAGAGCCCACGCAACAGTTTAATGATGAATCTTTTGAAAGGTTTGATGCGGTCATCAAGCAGGGTGTTAAATCCCAGTCTCAGCGTGATGCTTTCTATTTTGAACTGCTCCGTGCTGTTGAAATGTTTGGCCCTGAAAAGATACCTGTAGATCTGATCATTGAAGAGATGCCGATGGTCGGTCATTCCGAGTTAAGAGAGCGCATTCAGCAGATTAATGAAGAGCAAAAACAGCAAGAACAGCAACAAAAGCAACAAGAGCTTGAGCTAATACAAACACAAAAAGCTCTCATAGATTCTCAAATTAAATTGAATGAGTCGTCAGCAGGTGAAAAAGACGGAAGACAGTTATCTAACATTGGACTTCTAAGAGAAAGAGAGTCTGAACAGGTTCAAAACATTGCTCAAGCGAATCTTGATCGTGCCAAAACACTAGCTGAAATACAGAATCTTAAAACGGCAAACATTCAGCAACTCATGAGTTTCCTGCAGTTTTTAAAACAGCAAGAAGAGCAGGAAAGACAGGAATTAATTTCTGAAGACTTTTCGATCGCTGAATCATTAGACAGATCGAGCGATATTAATTCCTTATCAAATTTACCCCTTAATCCAATAAATCAAGGAGGACAGTAATGGGAGCTACAAAAGGTTACGGTTCCATGTCTCCGTCTAGCAAAGGACGCGGTGTTTTTAGCGTTCCCTCTCCTAATAGCCCGGCCCCTGTACCTAAAAAGGCGTCTGAGCTGAACAACAAATCCAAGCTTCAAGGGCAAGGTTCCATGAAAGTGCGCGATATGATGAAAGATGAGGCAAGACAGGAGAATATGCGTGGTCGCGGAATGTAACGGGCTTATATTGCCCTCAAAATTGGTAGAGAAAAGGTTTTATGACAAAGAGGAATTGACGAAACGCTTCAATCTAGAATTAGAGCGGTTCATCAATAACCATCAACATGTCAAAGAGCCTTATTTTATTCTCATCAAGGCCAATCCCGACAACTCAGATCCTAAGTTAATTCGGCAAGCAATGTCGTTTTATGAAAAGAGACCACCGTTTATTACTCGTACGCTGGTTTTCTGGGTGGACAACTCCCGTGGCCTGTCCACATGGCTATGGAGAGTTCAAGCCGACAAGGAAATTATCTTTAACAAGTCATTTGCTACGGCTTGCAAAGATATTTTACGGGTAAAAGAGTCGCCATCTTAAGGGCGTAAAGGTGTCGCCGACCTCAAAAGGGCGTTTTTAATAGTGATGCCGACTAGAACGGGCAGCAAATAGGGCGTTAAACAAGGAGGTTTACATGTCAGATGAACAAGAGGCTGTCGCCGAAGCCGAAACAACACAAGAGGCTCCTCAAGCGCAGGAGACTCAAACAGAAGAGCCTAAAGAGGAGAAAAAACAAGTTCCTCTAGATGCTCTTCAAGCGGAAAGAAAGAAAAGACAAGATGCTGAGTACCAAGCCAAGTGGTATCAGCAGCAGATGGCTGCTTTTCAACAAAAGCAAACCCAGCCTGAAGCTGATGATGAGGATGAGTATACAAAGCAAATCAAGTCAGAACTCCGTCAGGAATTAAGGCAAGACTACCAAAACAGGGTGGAAAAGCAGTATCTGGCCAACAATCCTCAAGCTGCGGAGGCTATTGAGGCTCATCTTCAGTCGATTCTTACTTCCAAACCGCATCTTTCCTATTCGATTCAGTACGCTGAGAATAGGTATGAGGCGGCAATGGATATTATAGAGAAGTATTCTCCCAAGGCTGCGAGCGACAGCGTGAAAAAGAAGATAGAACAGTCTCAGAAGATGCCTGGATCTCCGGCTTCCACCGGCAAATCCGGAGGCGTCGGCAAATCCGAAATGTTAGATCGGATGAAAAAAAACAAAAAAGAATTTTCACAGTATCGAGCGCAGCTGAGGGGGACATCGCCAAACATCAGATAAACAAGGAGGTTTAGATGGGCGTTTCAACAACCAACAATATCGGCCCAGAAGTCGATAAATATTGGGACGGTGTTCTTCTTGATCGAGACAAGCAGTGGTTTTCCCACTTGTTATTCGGTCAGGTAAGAAAGATACCGATGAAAAATAGCTCGACCCTAGTGGCTCGAAAATATGACAATTTTGATGATACCCCGGCAACATTAACCGAAGGTGTGACACCAGCGCTTGAAGATGTCACCAAAAATGACATTGAAATTTCCCTACAACAGTTTGGTAAGGCCATTGCGTTGTCTGATAGGGTTCACATTGAAGTACAGGATGAGACCTCGGAAGAAGTCGCTGACATGCTTAGTCAAAATATGTTTGCTATGTTGGATAAAGTAACGAGAAATACTTTGTTTTCCACAGCGACACAATTTGACTCTGTTAATGGAGTTGCGACTCCAATCAACGGTGTAACAGAGATGACAGAGACGGACCTTGATGATGTTCTTGATCATCTCTTTGGAAACAATGCTCTTCGTATGACTCCAATGCTTGATGCCTCTACAGGTATTCAAACAAGTCCTATTGATGCGTCTTACTGGGCGATTCTTCACTCAGATTTACGTAAGGATTTGGAAGCTCTTTCATCTTTTGTCAGACGCTCTCAGTATTCAGACCCAAGAGCTGCTCTTCAAAATGAGCTTGGATCCACCGACTACATTCGCTGGGTATACACCACGGAGGCTAAGAAAGAAACCTCTAACATTTACTCTAACTTTATCTTTGGCCAAAACGCTTATGCAATGGCAGATATTGACGATGTAGCTACCGAAATGATCATCAAGCCACTCGGATTTGGAGAAGATTATCTTAACCAAAGACAAACAATGGGGTGGAAGTCCATGTATGGCGCCGGGATTATCGACGATGGAAAAATGGCAAACCTACGCGCAATTGCGTCAACTTAAAGGAGGTAAAAGATGACTTTTAATTTCAATGAAAACCAAACGCTATCTTATGCCGGTCACTTTGAGTCAGATGGCGCTGCTTATGATTTGACCCTTCCATTTGATCCGGACTGCATCAAACTTTACAACTATACGAAGTATGGTACAGCTGCTGAAAATGCAGAGACTATCTGGTTTAAGGACTTTCCTGCCGGGGATGCAATTGTAAAGAAGGTGATCGCTGATAATGGCGCAACTGGTGACACAAACCTCAATCTTGAGTTAACCAACGGTATCACGGAAAATGATACCGTTGCCGGAGTCACTGATACTCATGCAACCATCTCAGGTGCAACAGCTGCAAGTCCAGTGGTAATCACCACATCAGCGGCTCACGGATTTGCTAACGGTGATCGCGTGCGTATCACTAAAGTTCTTGGTATGACAGAGCTTAATGATGTCTCCCGTAACCCGTACAAGATTACTGTTCTGACGACTACAACATTCAGTTTGCAGGATTTAGATGGTAATAACATTGATGGATCAGCGTTTACGGCTTACTCATCAGGCGGTCAGGTGAACAACCTGAACAAAACCGGCGATGATGCAATTTTGTATGACCCACCAGTGTACAAACTTACCCTTGGTTCTATACCAATGGCCAACGATGGAGATGAGATATTTTTTGAAGTCTTCAAGTATGGTCAATATGTTGATTTAGGTGATATCGCCTAAAAATTGTTTGGGGGGAAGCAAGGACGCAACCCCCCCTTTATTAAGAATAATTAGCAAGGAGGCTAACTATGCCACGCGGCAGACCCAAGAAAGATCAAACCCAGGTCTTGGAAGATCCAATCCAGGTCCACGGGGAGCCAATACCGGACAAACAGATCGTCAGTGTGGAAGTAAAAGAGGCGATAGACCTAAGAACTCTTCCGCTTGAAACAATTGACGATTATAAAAAATATGCCAACGAGGCAAGGAATCAGAAACGGCCCATCAGGTTTATTCCTTCTGAAATGTATCCTTCTCAAAAGATTAAATTCCGAAGGGTAGATAATCAGAAGGGTTCTGATGCAAAAATACGTTTTCGTTCCGGTAAATATCTTATCGACTTCAAAAGAGAGATTAAAGATAGCGAGGTTCTAGAGCTTCCTATCCCGGTCATTGATTATATCAATAGCCGGCAGGTTGATAAATATAAGCAGGTGAAATATCCGGATGGCTCATCCGAGACTGTTTATAGTCACTCAGAGCCTAGGTTTTCCTGCCAACCAGTGTATGAGGGATAATGGCTAAGACCTATGGTGACGCTGAAGTTATAATGAGACGTGTCGTTGGTCAAAATGATGGCGATGACCCGGATGCGACAACTGATCTATTCATCAGATATCTAAGTGATTTTGTCACATTGATCATGGGCCAAGATATCAAGAGCCAGGATCTCTATTCCTGGTTTGCCTTTGATACTGTCTCTGATCAGGACACCTATGACTTCAAAGACCAAGGTTTTACCAACATATTCCCTCTTGTAAGAGCTGATGGAAACGATATGCGGTACTGGGAAGACCCGGACCGCTTTTTCGACATATGGCCTGATACTGTTGATTCCACAACAAACACAGGCAGGCCGACAGACATGCTTTTTTATAACAATCAGCTCTTGCTAAGACCTGTCCCTGACCAGGCTTATGAGATCAAGCTTAGGGGGTACAAGGAATTGCCCAGCGTTACTGACGGAAGCACAAAGTTAGAGCAAGACTATTTTTTAAGGTACATAGCTTATGGGGCGTCACTGGATTATCTCACTGATTTTGGAGATCACGAAACCTATACAAAAATTTTCCCAATTTATCAGCGGTACCGGTCCTTGGTTTTAACTCGTACAGCTGCGCAGCAGTTAACACAAAGGCCATTACCGGCATTATAATTCGGACAAAAAGGAGAGAAACATGACAAAACCGCATAAATCAGGAAAAGCAAAGAAAGGAAGGACTCTTAGTGACATCCTGAAAAGGGCTAGTGTAAGTCCTCAAACAGCTGCAGGTAAAAAGCCCAGAAAGATCAAGAGGACTAAATAATGACATGGACTGGAGGTGCAACACCAGACGGCACTAAATCTGTAAAAGATAACAAAAGCATAATCCAAGACAACTTTGCTTACACAGAAAGCACAATGCAGAAAGATCACTTCTTTGACGATGCAAACTCCAATCTAGACGGTCGTCATCAATTTGCTCAGATGCCTAAGAACGAGTCTGGGGGAAATCCTGATGACCCTACTATCGCAACTGATATGGATCTTGTCTATTATTCAAAAGAAAAGACATCGACAGAAGCGCCTGATTTACAGATGGTTGAGCCTTTTGCCATTTCTAACGATGGTACAAGCAACCAAGTGATGCAGATGGGCTTTAGAGCGCTGATACATTTTGAGGTTGGTCCTTCTCCGACATTTACCATAACACCAAAATACTCTCATAATTGTACCGTTGCTAGAACAGGTCCTGGTCTATTCACTTTAACTTTTACAACACCAATGCCTACCTCAAATTACATTTTTTTTGGAACGGCCCTGCGTTCTAGCGGTAATGGATTAGTAATTGTTCCACAATCAGGAACAAAAGCTATAAAAATAACTGCTTCAAGCCTTTCATTTGCTACAGTCTCAACAAAAGACTCTGATGCAAGAGACCCTTTAGTAGTAACATTAGCTGTGTGCGGAGGATAGATTGACTCAGCCCTTTACAATCTCTAACTTCCGAACCGGTTTAGACGATGAGCTACAGCCCTGGATTCTTCCTAATGATGCCTTTGTTGAGCTCTTCGACGCTTTTGTATACAGGGGAGTACTTAGACCTAGAAGGGGATTCAGACGCTTTGCAACAGGCGGTATAAGGGTTAATACACGATATGATGATTCCAAGACTCACAGATCACGATCTGAAAGCTTCAATATTTCCACGAGTACCACTTTCAATGAGACGATGGCTAACATACCTTTGTCTCGCAGAACGATAACGATTACAGATAGTTCAGTCACTCCTAAAGTCATCACAATCGACCATAATGGAAACTTCTCAGGCGATTATAATGCCGGGGGAACTAATTCAGTAAACTATGCCACAGGTCAAATACAAGCGGAGTTTGATGCTGCCACTACAGATCCTGTCGTTGTAGTCTACCAGACTGAAAGTGCCCAACCTATCATGGGCATCTTTAACTTCATCAAAGAAGATGGAGAAAGAGAGTTGGTCGTATGCGATCAGGATGTGGTGAATAAATATAATGCATCTCGCAACTACTTTGACGGATTACCTTTTTCCTCTGCATCAAGTCTGACAACATTTACAGGTGACAATACAAACTTCTTCTCAGGAACAATGTATTTTGGAAGAAACGCTTCTAATAAGCCTGTTAAACCCCGTTTAATACTCACAAACAACAAAGATGTGCCCGTATTCTTCGATGACACCGGCGAGATTAAAGGCTACAACAATACAACGGACAATCCCGACTATCAGGACCCTGCTGATGGTATTATTAATCTTGCTTTACATGTCTTTTATGTAAATGAGCGCCTTGTCTGGCTCTCTCCTACACTTGGAAATTCAAAATTCCCTCGTCGTATACTATGGTCCGGAATACTTGATAACAGTGGAAACGGTGACAAGTATAATGTTGCCGGAGCCGGTCATCTTGACATCTCAGATCAGGGTGTAATTACAGCAGCTAAGCAAGAGCACAACGAAATCACAATATGGACGACAGAAAATATCTGGATGCTTTCGATCACAGCAGATATTGACGAGCCCTTTCGTATTCGTAAAATTGGAGCTTCTCAATTCAGAGGCTCTAATGCCCCTTATTCAGGCGTGAATTGGTTCGGTGAGTCTCTTGCAATAGGTAGAACAGGGATCATTACATCAGATGGAAGGCAAGCTTCACGCATTGATGACAAGTTACCTAACTTCACTCAGAAGAGAGTAGTTCAAAACAATTTCAACCTGATTACCGGTGGACTTGCTTTTGAAGACGCGCAATTCTGGTGGCCATACCCTGATCCTTTAGATGATTCATCGACATCTTCAAGAATTCTAGTGAGAAACTTTGAAGAATCATCATGGTCAACTTACAGATTCCCGACAAACGTAGTAGGCTACTTCAAGAAAACCGAAGAGATAGCCTGGGACGATGTGCATTGCGATCCTACCGATCCTGATAATTGTAATGACCCCACATGGGCTCAATGGGATACCACAGAAGATATATGGGATGAGCTGTCATGGCAAGATGATGCCTTCATCACCCTGACAGGTGATGCCAACGGAATCGTCTATTACATGGTAGAGGACGGTAATGACCAGCTGACACAAATCACCGGTGTGACACAAGCTAACGGAGCTGTTGTTACAATAGAGGACAATGTTTTTGAAGTAGGGGACACAATAAAAATAGATGGTGTGGCCGGTCTTGAGGAAAACAGTGTAAGCGTAATCAATGACAAAGAATTTCAGGTGACTGCAAGCTCAGGAAGCACCATCACAATAAACCTTGATAGCTCAGATGCTAGCGCTTATTCTTCCGGTGGGTATGTACTTAAAGGTTTCCAATTTAGCGCCAAGACAAAGCCTTTAAACCCATTTGTAGAAGAAGGAAAGAAGGCTCGTCTTAGAAAAGTTGATTTCTTCATGGATGCGGACTCCGGAAACTTCACTGTTGATTTCTTCATAGATAAGAATCCTGACCCTTGGAAAGAAAATGTAACACTGAATTCAACAGCAGATATACCGGGACAGTCCAAGGTTTGGAAAACGCTTACTGTAAATCAAATAGCAAACTTCCACTCCATGAGAATTAAGCAAAAAGATACTGCGGTTGAAGGGAAGTTTCATGCCTTTAAATTCTGGTTTGAACCTGTTGGGAGGCTTGTAAGATGAGTTTTTTAGCAGAGGAATTCAACTTCGGCCGAGAGATGGAGCAAGACAACAAGCAGGTTACCGACACCCTCGATGAAATGTACCGCGATGTTGCCACTACAGTGAATAGAAAGCCTAATATTGTAATTCGGGAAAATGCAGTTCCGACAGCTTCGGATTATAGATATTCCGTCGGAACTTTTTGGCTTAATCAGAATACAGCAAAGTTATATATTTTAGATTCTAAAAGCAGTCCGACAACAGTGTCTTGGACTATATTGAATTAAGGAGACAAGGATGTCATTCTCAGATTTCTTTTTCGGGTCAGGACCGAGTACGCAGCAGGTAGGAACGCTAACAGGTGGGCAGGATGATCTATTAAATCAGATTATCGGCGGGTTGTCAGGAAGTGGTCCCCTAGCCGGACTTTTCGGAGTTAATCAAGACTTCTTCCAATCATCTTTTGTTGATCCGGCACTGAATACTTTTCAAAATCGTATAGCTCCGGCTATTCAACAAAAGTTCATTGCGTCGGGGGGTGCTAGAGGCTCAGGCCTTGATGATACTTTGACTAGAGCCGGTGCGGATGTACAAGGACAGCTTAATCAGCAACTAGCCGGGTTAATAAATAACGCGCAAAATAGAGCCCTTCAAGGCGCTCAGTTAGGTCTAGGGACACAAGCCTTCCAAAATGTACAGGATCCTGGATCACAAGGGTTATTCCCAGAACTTCTCTCTGGTATCGGAGCAGGATTTGCGGGCCCTTTTGGAGGGGCTTTAGGACAAGGCGCAGGTTCATTTGCAAGTAATCTTTTCAAACAGAAAGGCGGTGGTGGAGGTGGATTTTCAGCACAAAACCCGGGCCCTGGTCTTAGCCGAAGAGGACAACTGCAATGACCGTACAATTTAGACCGGAACCTAGAAGACCGTTTCAAAACATAGGCCAAGCGCTGTCGCAAGGTATATCGCAGGGGTTTGAAAGACAAAGGTCTACTGATATTCTTGATAATATCATTAATCAGGCATTACAAAAAGATGGGGATTTGATCAGTAACCTGTTAACTGGATTACAAGGCAGTGGTGCAACTCTTCCGGAAGCTCTTGAAACAGTTCAAAGGTTTGCGCCAATTATTCAGGGAGAACAGACAAGACAAACACAGTTGGATAAATTAAACTTAGAAAGTGCAAGAAATCAGGCTCAATCTCAGGAGCTAAATAGGATTTCAAATCTAGATACAGCACAAGAAGTGCCTGAAAACATTCCTGTAGTCTCAGCCGACGCCTCATTGGCAGATCCATTGCTAAACGCCTTACAAGGCACAAAACAAGGCCCACAACTTGTTTCTCCTGAAAGGCAAGAGGTACTAGACAGAAACCAAATAAATCAAGAAGCCCTATCAAAACCTAGAGTCAGTGCCGCTATCCAAAAGAGAAATTCACTTGAAAATGAGATTTCAACTATTGATCAACAAGTACGAGAAATAGAGGGTTCACAATTCATTAATGAAAAGCTAAAGGACTCCAGAATCAAAAGACTCCAAGCAAATCAAGAAAGGAAACGGAAAGAATTAGAAAAGTTTACCGGAACATCAAAAGAAGAGAGAAAGTTTTTAGACCAGATTAGACAAGACGCAGATAAAGCCAGAAATGCTCTTCCAAAGATAAGCAGAATTAGAGAGTTGATACCAAGTGTATCGAAAGAACAACCCTTTACTGTTGGTGGAAATATAATAAATCCGTTTAAAGCTAGTGATCGCGCAAGAGTAGAAAGAGAGCTATTAACTCCTGAAGAGCAAGAGTTTTCAGGTTTAATGTTTGATATCATCCGCGATCAATTTCCAACACTTCCAAGAATCAAAACTGAGTTTGAAACAATACTAAATCGTAATCTGTCGATACTCCAAACCGAGGAAGGAAATAACAGGCTAACAGATAATCTTGAATTGGCCATGAACCTTGCCATTAGAAAAGATGAGCTTAGACAGCAATTCCTCGATGCAGGAATACCCGAGAACCAAGTTGATAATTTGGTACAAAACAGAATCTCTAAGGAAGAACAGGGCTTAATTGAAAGGATAAACAGTGATTTAGGAGGAGGTTCAACAGGAAAGCTTACACAAAAACAAATTGACAAAAGGCTTTTTGGATGACACTTCCATCATATAACAAGTTGGTATCCGCAGAAAAAGAGTTATCACAAACTCAAATTGTAGATTCGATTATGCGTAATGCCCCCGATTTGTCTGAAAAAATACAATCGCTAAGGGATGAAGGCATAAATGATAGAAATATCCTTGAGAGTATAAAGGAAAGACAGAAACGCTCTCCTGAAGCTGATCTTGCTGTCTCTATACCCGGCGCTGCTATTACCGGCTTAGCTGCTGCCCCAAGAAACTTAGTGGAAACGGCAAGAGGCCTAGGAGAGTTCGTTCAAGATCCAGTAACAGGCTTTGGTAATGTATTAAGAAATATATTTGGACAAGAGCCCGCGCCACCTAGAGAGACCTTCGCCGAACTGGTTTATGGAAAAGAAAGAGCCCAAGAACTGAAAGAGCAATTTGGATTTCAAAAAGCCGAGGATCTAATCAAAGAAGTGATAGGGATTGCCGTTCCCATAGCTGGACCTTTAGGGGATATCATACTTGAAAACGCCCCAACACGTGAAAGCGCTCAAGAATTTTTACAGGAAAAATTAGGTCTGGATGTTACAGCGCAAACACCACTTGGAAGAGTTGCGGAGTCATTTGTTGGAGGCACTGCTGAAAATATATTTTTTGGTCCTGGAGCTGCTGCCCTCGGGGGTGGAGAAGCCGGCGGTCAAATAGTTAGAGAACTTGGAGGGCCGGAACCTTTAGCAAAAGGTGTTGAACTTGTAGCACCACTTCTCTCATTTAAGAAACCGTCAAAGTCACGAGTTAAGCAAATTTCACAACAAGAGATTACTAACTCAAAAATTGCAAATTTAGAAAAAAAGCTTACTCCATTGAAAGCTGTAGGAGAAGAAATACAAGTAAAACCTCTAAGAGAAAGAGGTGTTGAGCCTGTAAAACCTATAAATGCCACAGAAATAGTTGAAGAGACTCGCAATGCTCAGGTAAATGAAAGCCTAAAAGCTCTTGACCCTGTTGAAAGAACCAGGGGAGAGGCTTTAACAGTCATCAACGAGGGTATTTCCGAACAGTTCACCAGAGCAAGAGGGGCGACATCGAACTTTTATGACAGAGTAAAGCAAAGAGTAGCAAATCAAACGATACCAATGACTAAAACAATGCGTGGAATGCATGATTTTATTGAAGAGTTACCTAAAACTGGAATACCCCAAAGTGCAAGAAATTCAATTACTAGATTTTTAGAAGAGCAGATTGCTCTATTTGATGAAACGGGAAGAATTCCTGTTCAAGATGCGATATCCATGAAACAGCGATTTAATAATTTCGCTGACTTCGAGTTTCCTGATTTAGGAGCAAAGTCTAAATTCAAAAACAGCGTAAATCCTGTTAGAAAGCAAGCTGTCGGTGAACTAAATAACGGAATTCGTCAACTTGATAAAGAAGCTTTCTTAGATTTCAGAAAAGCAGAGAGATCGCATCAAAATGACGCAAATAGGTTTGGTAAAGATGTTGTCGTAAAAATACAACGCGCTGAAGATCCTATAAAAGTAATTGGAGAAGTGACAAGTCCAGCAGAGTTTAAAGCGCTGAAAGATGCACTTCAAGTTAAAGGCTCAGATGCTTTTTCCCCATCAATGCTTACACTTGAAAAACTTGCCTTAGAAGAGGTGGGACTAGGTAAAATAACACCGGAATCTTCAAGAAAATTAGCTGACATCAAAAGAAATTTATCTCCTAGAGGTAACGATGTGGCTAATTTCATTGAGGAGTCAAGAAAACCATTATCTCCCCAATCAAGAACAGCTCTTCTACAAGAAGGCATTGTAAAAGATATTGCTAGAGCGTCTGAAATTGGTGGAGATTTAACAAAGACTGTTTCAATTGGTAAAACCCCGGAAGGTCTACGTCTTATCAGAGAAACTTTGAAGGGAACTGATGCTTTAAAGGTTGTAGAGCAAGCTATCGTTGATGACATTTTAACGCCTGTATTTTTCACTAAAGGGGAGTTTAGCTCTAAGGCTGTAAGAGATTTATTTAAGAATAAGCAAGCTATTCAAGTTATCGAAATGATTGAGGGAAAACCCTACTTAAATCGACTTCGATCACTAGAGAATGAGGCAAATGCCGTAAAAAAGGCATTCAACAGGTTTGAAAATGAAACAAAACAACTAGAGCAGCGAGCAAAAACTAAAGCTGAAAGAAAATCTGAATCTTTAAAGGCCCAAGATGCAGAGAAAAACCAAACAGCAAGATTATTCAGAGATCCTGTCCGATTTTTAAAAGAAAACCCAGCGTTTCTTCATGGGGCTTCTTTATTAAACTGGCTTGGTGTTCCTGTTGCTCCAGTAGCTGGATCCTTCGCAGCGGTACAGATAGCCAAAAGATTAATGCCAAAGCTGCTTGCCAAGAAGGAGTTCTTTAACAATTTAAAAGTCATAAAAAAGAACCCGAATGCTTTCAGAAATGGAATGTTGGAACTCAGCCAAGAAATTAGGGATGCAATTAGCGAAAACACTGAAGAACAAGTAAATTAATTCTTACTTCAAGGAGGAAGTAATGGCAAAATTAATAGATCATGAAGCTGCAAGGACTTTTGCTGCCACAAGTCTTACAGGCTCTTATCAAGATGTCGGAGCTATTTTGACTAAGCCGGCTCTAGGATTTGTCATCTATAACACCTCTGATGTGGATGTGCAAATTTCCTTTGATGACGGAGCAAAAAACGGGCCAATCATACCGTCTGGAGGTACCTTTGATTCAAACCGCATAAGTCAAAGAGACAGCCAAGAAGAGGGTATGTTTGCCCTTCCTGAATCGGCACAGGTGCAAGTAAAACAGGTCACAGGTGCAGGTGCTTCCGGAAACATTATATTAAATGTGGTATCGTAATGCCAGGCGGTTCAATAGGCCCCTCATCGAGTAGTGCGGCATCATTCGAGAAAACTGCCTTTGGTGAATTATCTGTTCAGCATTTACATCCTCAAACAGTCATTCATTTTCCGTATAATCTCAATACAGATATTGTAAACACCACAGTTGTAGACAGTAGGACTGTCACTTATTCAGATCAGTTCGCTGTTATTGCATCAGGTGCTGCAACAACTAGCAGTGGAATGTTGCAATCACGTATTCAGCCTGATTTCATATCAATAGCTAGCGATGGAACAAAGACTGCGGATATTCATGTCTATAAAAACGCTACAGTAGGAGGAACACCTGCATTCACAGACGTATCAACCAATACGAGCGTAGTAGATTATGATATAGCAGGTACAACAATATCATCAGGGGCATTGCTCACGGTGGTTCCCGTACAAAAAGTCGGAAATGCATCAATCCCATTTCATGAATTTGATGTCATATTGTCACCGGGAGATACATTAACAGCATCAGCAACGTCATCTGGAGCAAGCGATGTTCTTATTGGGATATCATGGAAAGAGAGGTTTAACTAATGGTTAGGGGATATATATCTGGCGGAAATGGTGCTGGTGGATTATCAGGATTAACTCAGCTTACTATGAATCAGGGTCTTGAATATAGTTCACATTGTATTGAAAATGCTACACAAAATTTCGAGGTAAACTTAGCCAGTGCATCTATCAATAATACTGACGGAAGGAGTGGACAAGGGGGATTACATCCTGGTCAATGGCGGTTCCGTCTTGATAATAGTACTGGACGGGCTGTTGTTCAACATTCAAGTGCTGCTGCTACACGCATGATTTATCTAGGATCAGGCTCGTGGACATTTGAAGTATTAGTTAATTTCGAGACGCTTTCGACTGCTCTTGATGAATATATAACGATGTGGGGACTTGCGGATGCTAGATCGGATGATGTTATTTCTGATGGCGTATATTTCGAATATGACAGAACAAATTCTGTTAATTTCATAGGAGTGACAGAATCGGGAGGCACTAGAACAGAGGTAGACTCATTAATAGCTGTATCCACAACCGCCACGACTTGGAGAAAACTCAGATTCGAAATTAATGCTGCTGCGACATCGGTAGAATTCTTCGTAGACGGTGTGTCTATCGGCACATCCTCAACAAATATCACAAGCAACGACTTACAATTTTTCATCCGTGCTGATGCTTCGACAGCTACAGGAGCAAAGAATGTTTTTTATTTGGATTACGTTTATCTGAGAAATGAGTTAACAACAGAGGTTTAGATGGTTAGAGGACATATAAATACTGATACAACTCTATCGACTCCTGTTTCAGAGACGGATGGCGGTACAGCACAATCTTCCTATGTGTCAGGAGATATTCTGTATGCAAGCTCAACTGATACATTGTCGAAGTTGCCTAAAGGTGTGGATGATGAAGTTCTAACCTTAGTAACAGGCCTTCCATCTTGGGAGGCAGCCGGAGGCGGTGGGAGTTCAGATGCATCTAATTTGAAAATCTGGGATGATTTTACGGAAATAACTGGCAATGGTTCAAATGGTCAACAGGTTTCAACGCATTTTATAATTAATGAAAGCGGTGTTAGTACAAATACAAGTTCAGGAATTGGATCAAATCAACATCCTGGAATAATAGAAATTCAGAATGGAACCGGGACACCGCCAGATGGTGTAAAAATAAAAAATCCTGGTGAAATTAGGGTTGGTGGTGGATCAATAGATGTTGAATTCTTGTTTAAAATTGAGACTTTATCAACTTCGTCTGTTCGATATTTCCTAGACATTGGACTTTTTGGTGTAGGTTTTGATGCAGAGCCAACAGATGGAGTTTATTTTTACTATTCTGACAATGTGAATAGCGGGCAATGGGTCGGAAAATCTAGAAATGCATCTACTGAAACAACCGCAAATTCAACAGTTGCAGCAAACACGAACTGGACAAAACTAAGGGTATCTATAAACGCCGCTGGAACATCAGCATCATATTTTATTGATGACGTGGAAATGTCAAATAGCCCAATAACAACTAATTTACCTCCAAATAGTATAGATTTATTTATGACATTTGGGGCAGTTAAAGTTATTTCAACAACAGAAAGAAACTTTGAAATTGATTATGCAAGCATGGATATAGCGCTGACAACTGAAAGGTGATTTTTTAAAAACAAAAAAGGATAGGCAAGGATGCCAAAACCCAATAACTTTAACCGCACAATAAATCAGCGACTCAACAAATTCATTGTTCCCTTTGTAATGATACGCAGGGCGCCCCTCTCAACGGACATTAAAGACCCGAGGACGGGGAAATACTATGAGCCACCCCACCTATGGGTTGTAGACCGCAATCCAACAGACAGCTCAACAGAAGGCGATCTATGGTATCTTGCGGACATCAATTCTAATGTAGCCGACTGGAAACTTATTTCCACCTCCTCAACACCTGGTGGTACAGTTACCAGTCTTGAAGGGGATTCAGGCGGGGAGGTTGGTCCAACAAGTGGCGTCATTGATATCAATGGAAAAACGGTTGCCAATGCAACGAATTCCAAAGCCCTGCATTTCAAAGGCACACCTGCTTCAAGTCTATTGGATGCAGAAATACAGCTTGCTTCTTCAAATGTAGGAGCCCCGGCAGATAGTAATAAAGCAGGAGTATGCCTGTTTGATTCTACGAATTTCTCAGTGGATGCAAATGGGTATGTTACGCTGGTTGGTGTGAGTGGATCTAATGAGTTTATCGATAATGTATTTAGAATACTCGATGATTTAGACAATACAAAAAAGATTGCCTTCCAAGCGGATCAGATAACGACAGGTACCGTTAGGACAATCACAATGCGAGACTCTGATCTTGACCTTGCCAATGTCGTAGAAGGTCCGGCAACAGCAGTAGATGAAAATTTAGCCATCTATGACGGAACAACAGGGAAACTGATAAAAGATTCTGGGATATCAATATCTGATATCTCAACCTTTTCTTGGAGAGAGGAAACCGGTACATCTGCAACTTTTGTCGCCAATGAAGGTATATTTGCCAATAATGCCTCCACGGTCACACTAACACTGCCGGCATCTTGCTCCATAGGGGATACATTTATAGCCTATCAAGAGGGCGCTGGCAAAGTGAGGGTCGCGCAAAATGCATCAGATGTCATTCGTTTTAATGGAAACCTGACAACAACAGGAGTTGGGGGTTACATTGAGTCATTAAATCAAGGTGACAGCGTGACTTTTGTTTGCGCAGGTACAAATAAATATCGAGTAATTAGCTCAGAAACATCATGGACAGTAGTGTAGGTATTTTATGTCAGTAACAACAAATGCAGCGGGTATACAAGATGAGGGCCTTCAGGTTTTTGATCCAAGTACAGGGCAATTCACAGCGATTGATCTGACAACAAAAGGTGACCTTCTCGCGTATAATGGATCATCTTATGTTCGAGTTTCTGTAGGCGCTGATGGCAAAGTGTTGGAAGCTGATTCAGCAGAAACAGAAGGTTTAAAATGGGCGACAAAAAGTGGAGCTGCGGATATTTCAGATTTGGCAAACATCAGTTCTTTGTATGACACATTTTCCGGTGATGTTACTGATCAAACTACTCAAGCGGCATTAGGAAATCTTGGATGGTCTTATCAAGGAGATCTTAGTATTGTTTCATTTGCTGAAGCAGGACATGAGAATGTTTTCAAATTAGAAAGTCTATCATTTACAGCTCAAAATGTTTTATTTTTAAAACCAGAAACCCAATTTTTGGGATCAGCAAAAATATCACAGTCATGGCTCATTAAAATCCCAACACTAAGTGATGGAACTAATTCTTTCGAAGTTGATTTTGGATTTTCAGATATTAAAACTAGAACAGGTGCAGCGCCAACAGATGGCGTTTATTGGAGATATACACATTCAGAAAATAGTGGAGATTGGACAGTAAGAGCAACTAAAAGCAGCACCACAACAACAGCAAACACTAGTAATACAGTAGATACTGGGTGGCATGTATTTAAGATTGAGATAAATTCAGCAGTTTCATCAGCCTCATTCTTTTATGATGGAACAGAGGTGGCGAATTCTCCGATAACAACAAATCTACCTTTAAGTACGACTGGAATACACCCGTATATTAGATTTGAAAAAACAGCTGGAGCAACCACAGCTGAATTGCTTATCGACACATTCTATCAAGTATATGACAGAACTTGACATCCTCACCTCCCTAAAGGAAAGCGATTCCTTATGATTACTCACAAGGGCTGTACTCGCTTACGCTTTCTAGCAGGTTCCTGCTTCTACAAGACCGCCCAGAGGAAATGGCTTGGTTTTTGCCGTAATCATCCCACTGTGGGGACTTTTACGGTTTTGAACCAACTCATGCCCCCCAGGTCTAACATTCTCTCCACAGACTTTAGTTATCGTCTGTCCAACGATACATCTCAAAAGATAGGGGTATTGTAACATATGCTAGACAAAACAGGAATACGAGAAGAAAATTTAAACGCCTTACATCCTCCACCTAAAGGAAGAGGTCTTATGGCGAAAAAGATAAACAAGGACGTTTTGATGAAGATTTTAATAGCGATTACCTTAACTGCCACATTATTTGGTGGATGCGCCTATGTGAACAAGAGGCTCGGTCTTAAAAACGATCACATTGGAGAACAAGCCTTAGAACAGGTTATCAAGCACTACACGGGAATTGATCAGGATTTGACACCAGGTGATCCTGACGATTAACTTGAACAAAACACAGTCGAAAATTAGTATGGATACATATTCCATTTCTCATTTAAGCTCCATATATCAAGGGGACCCAGTGCCCCTCTCTTTCTTTAGGAGGAAACGTGAATATTAATCCAACACTAGAAGTGCACCCGGAGCTACATCAAGAGTTTCATTTTGCACCCGACACACAAGCGAGCGGTTGTTGCTGTTTTTGGAAAGCTAAACCTGTAAAGGGGAGTGAATACACTGTAAACGCACAGAACGAGCTTGTAAGCAAAGTCAATCTAACATTCACTGAAAGAGTTATTGCAGAACAAAAGCTCGCAGAACTCATTAAAATGAAATTCGACGATGACCCCATTCAGAACGATAAGGCTTTTGAGCGTCTTAGGCTTAAGATCAATGACGATCTAGCAAGTGGTGATCCGATCACGGATGAAAGGCTTGCTAAGTTTGTGGAGGCTATTCATGAGCTTAAGTCTGAAATCTCAGATCATTTGGACGGGGATAGTTGAACGCTTGTTCTCGATGTCCATTTTCATCCGTTTACCCTTATTAAATATAACCCCTTACATTATGACCGAAGATAATATGTAAGGGGTCCATTGTGTTCAACGTTAAGGAATTTCTATACAAATGTTAACCTTGATTTCCCGGTCACAGCTTTACGGTAAGAGTCCAGGTTAAGCCCTTGAAGTTCAGGAATGGCATTGTAATCAACCCTACCCTTCTCAAAGTAATGGGAGAGTCTCACGCCAAAGCCTTGTATTGATCGTCCATCAGAAATCTCTAAAAGCTTTTGACGCGCTTTTTTCTCAAGCTCAGTGGCTTTTTTTTTAAGAGTGTTAGCTTCCATATAATCGCTGGCAGCTTTTTTCATTTCATCGGTTTCAATGACAAGGTGACTTTGTGCCGGTGGATCGAACTCCTTTAACATCCGGTAAAACTCAGATTCTTTTTCAAGCATCTCAGTGATGAAGGCATCATCTCTTTCGACCTCTACCAAGGCTCCCTCTTTACCATCATAGCTAAAGTAGTAGCTCCAGTCATTGCCGGTAACGGCTAACTGGTGCTGTATCTGTGCAAAGTAATACTTTGGCAGCTGCTTATTTTTAGCCATCTCATGGGTTTTAGGATTGGGACACTTGATTTCCAACTGATGCTTTTTAGTCGTATCAATGCCGTCTAATGATGCCATCATCCAAGGATTATCATCGGACTCAATAACTGCCGGCTCCATTTGAATGTCAGTGTATTGCTCAAAAGATTTACGTGCCTCATCCTCAAGCCTCATACCGCGCTTCATAGCCTCTGTTACATATTGAGGGGACTCTAACCCGAGCTTTCTTTTCCATAGCTTGTAGGGGCTGCAAAAGGGGCTTATTCCCATGATAACAGCTGCATCTGTTGCCGTGATCTTTTCCTGACGCATATTTAACCACTGGGTGGAACCTTGCTCTAAATTAATAAGCTTCATTTGTTTTTTCTCCGTTAATTATTAAAAGAAGAGGAGGCAAAACCTCCCCATTGAGGTCTATGAAAAACTAAAAGGGGATTACCTTATCGCTCACCTCTTTTTCAGCACGCTCTTTAGCGTGTAGCTTGACTGATTTTAGAACAGACTCATACTTATCTGACGGAATCTGAGCCAATTTATCAATGCCGAACATTTTTTGAGCGCCGGATAATACTTTTTTAAGGTATTCCTTATCATCTCCGATGTATTCGTTGATTTCGTTGAGCTGTTCTACTGTAATTGTTTCAGGCGCTGTTCTTTCCGGAAGATCATCTTTAGAAAACACACCGGGTGTGTAATGATCCCAATGACCGAAAGGATCTTCACCCATGATTAAAGCTTCCAAGTTGCAGGGATGATCTTCAAAAGCCTGTTGCACATGATCAGCCAATACCTTATGAGGCAGGGGATTGACGCTATACTTTGTCTTTAAATCTTTTCCGCTTCTGTTGATTTTAACGTCATAGAAGAACGGGTCACCCCAGTCATCATCCCTTACCAGAGACTCCAATTCCTTACGTATAGACGCTTGTGTCACATGGAATATCTGTATTCTTTCTTCCTTGTAATTCCAGACAATAAATGCCCAGAAGTGTCTACCCGGTCTTTCAGAGTCAAACCACTTATCTGGTTTTTGATCGTAGTTGTAGCGCACCGGCTTGTTATCGATCCATTCCTCCCAGCCCAGAACAGGGGAGCTGAGGATGCGGATTTTATTCTCGCCATCTTGCAGTTTCATATAACTGCTATTAGATCTTGGCGGTTCATAATCGTGTGGTAAAAAAGCTGTACTCATGTTATTTCTCCTTAATTAATCTCAATTGTAAAGTATGTGTTTTTGTCTGCTGTTTGTAAGAATTCCATATGTGAATGGACAAATTGCTCTACGTTGAACGTGTAAGCTTTATTCTCAGAATTAATGTTTACGGTTGCTTCTATGGTTTTATTTTCCATTTTGTCGTCGATTTTGATTTTCATGATTTTTCTCTGTGTCTTTTTTAGTTGTAATTTGTAGGGCTAATTTGTACCCCATTTTTTTGCATTCCTATAAAACAGATATGCTTTTTTAGCAGTTCAAGGCATGATTTGCTAAAACTATTTTTATCGGCTTTGTCTATGCACTTATCTGCCTTATCTGCAAGGAAATACAGGTATTGTAGATCAAGGTTATCCATAAAGGGCCTCCTCTGCTTTTGATTCCTCGTATCTATGGAAATTACGAGTGTCCATTTCATCTTTCACTTGCTCGTAAAGATTCCAAGGGAGTGTCTCCATATCAAAGTCCTCACCCTCGACAAGATCAGCACAAGCTTTAACGTAGCATTCGTCAATATTATGCTCGCGCTTAGTATCTTCTAAATGTTCGAACAGTGTCCAAGTAATCTCTAGTAATTCTGCGTAATCCATGTTGACCTCCTGTCGGGTTTCTCTCTCTTATTGTTACTACTAATGTAACATACGTTACAGATTAAGCACAACACAAAAGTTATCACTTGATCTAAAAAAGAAACAATTGATACATTGATACGTTGCAGGAGACATAAAATGAATCTAAGAGAATGGTTATTCCATAACCGTATCACAGTTACACAACTAGCAAAAGACCTCGGAATTTCAAGAACCCATCTAAATCTTATTTCAAGTGGACAAAGACGTCCAAGTCCAGATCTGGCTAAAAGGATTGAAGAAATAACTAAAAATGGGGTAACCAAAGCAGAACTGCTTTTCCCTGAAGATTTTGAGTGATCCTTACTCATAGTCTCCTCCTGATTCATAATAAGCTTCAAACTTAGATTCCATTTCTAAAGCGCATTCGGTGCATATCAGATTATCAACATATTTGTTGTAAGCAACATCTTCCTTATCCAGGTGACACTCCTGACATGCATATCTTTCCACATAACACTCAAAGCAAAGCCCTTCAGTAGGACTATCCTTAGATGGGTGGTATTCGCTTTTGTCGTGATAGTTTTCACAGTGTGAGCATCTAAACATGTTTTTTCCTCCCTTACTCTGATTCATTTTCTAGGTACCAGTCATCAATAGCTTGTTTAGCTTCTTCAAGGCTTTCAGCTGTACCATATCTATAATCTTCGGCATCTGGAGCCCCGTCATAGCCGTCAATTGCATATTCCCAGTCAATACATCTCATTGCAATTGGCTTGTGGTCGCAGCTAATGTGAAAGTCTCTGTAAGTTATCATGGTGAACTCCTTTTCTTAATTTGTTTGACCCAATCTAACACATGTTTGATTAAAATGTCAAACAAGATCTAATACTTGACGAAAAAAATAAACAATTGATAGAATATTTCCAAAAAAAGAGATCTTTATGGAATTAAGAGAATGGTTATTTAGAAACAGAAAAACAGTCACGGACTTCGCAAAGGAAATAGGCGTTTCCAGATCTCATTTGAACATGATTTCAAATGGTAAAAATTTACCAAGTGTTCAATTAGCAAAAAAAATAGAAGAAGGGACAGAGGGCAAAGTGACCATCATGGAACTGCTTTTCCCTGAAAGGTTTGAGTAATCCTTACACATTGTCGTCTCCTGACTTATAATAGGCTTCAAACTTAGATTCCATTTCTAATTTGATATTCATCAGTTAACATATGTTATCAAATATATGAAACCAGAAAAATAACAATTGATAAAAAAAAGAAACATTTGATAACATACAATTAACAAAATAAGGGGTTGTCATGAATCTCAGAGAGTGGTTATTTAGAGAGAGAAAAACAGTCACAGAATTGGCCAAGAAAATAGTTGTGTCAAGAACCCACTTAAACCTTGTTTCTACTGGTAAAAAACGACCCAGCCCAGACTTGGCTAAAAAGATTGAAGAAGCAACAAATGGTAAAGTAACTAGAGATGAACTACTTTTCCCGGAGGACTACGAATAATGGATACAGTATCTTTAATCACAATTATAGCTACAAATTTAGCAATTTTTGCTCTACTTAGCGGTCTAATGATATATCTTTTCACACGATTAGATAATGACCTTAACAAGATTTCATCAAGGCTCGACGGCCATGCATCGAGAATTGACCAAGCTTATGAGATAATCATTGATATGTTGAAGAAAAAATGAAACTAGATGAGTATCTTTTCAGAAATAAAATGTCGAAAACTCAGTTCGCTAAAAATCTTGGGGTCACAAGGACGTATATCCACGATATAATTGCAAAAAGGAGAACCCCTAGACCTAAGTTGGCTAGAAAAATAGAAGAGGTAGCAGAGGGGCAAGTGAAAAAAGAGCAGCTTATGTTTCCAGAGGATTACGAATGAAAAAAAAGAAACTTTCAGCAAAGCAAAAACAGATGTCTATATCTCCGAATAGAAAAGATGATTATGAAATGGACTTTTACGGATGGACAAGAAAACAAGCTGCTTTATTGCAAAAACAGGAGTTTGAAAAATTGGATATCACCCATTTAATCGAGGAGATGGATTCATTGGGACGCTCAGAAAAAAGATCCTTGGAAAGTCATATCTCCATACTTTTTATGCATCTATTAAAAATCAAGTACCAGCCTGAAAAACACACTAGGTCGTGGGATAATAGCGTGAAAAACTCTATTTTTCAGTCTCAAAAGATTTTAAAAGAAAATCCAAGCCTCAAGCCTAAATTAGATTCGATATCAAAAGATGCATATTATTCAGCAAGACTTAACGCTTCATCCGAAACAGGGCTTAGAGAATCTACATTCCCAAAGAAATGCCAATGGGATATTAAGAAGTTACTCTACCCTGAAAATGGCAAAAAAGAGTCAGAGAAAAAATGAACAACAATAAATTTCAGGAATTAATTATATACATCCTTAATAGGGTGGGAGGACGGCCAAATGTAGGTGAGACCGTTCTGTATAAATTGTTGTATTTTTGCGATTTTAATTTTTACGAAATTCAAGAGGAATTCCTCACAGGTGCAAAATATTATAAGCGCAAATATGGACCTGTTCCAAAAGACTTTAAAAAATGTATCGAGAAAATGAAGAAAAACAAGGATCTCGAAGAGGTGGATAGTGAACATTTCAAATATCCTCAAAAGAAATACCTTGCTCACCGAGAAGCCAATCTTGATATTTTCTCAGCAAATGAAATTAAAGTTATTGATTCTGTACTGAACAGTCATGGAAAAAGAAACGCAAAGTTTCTTAGTGACTATTCACATAGAGATGTTCCATGGGTTGTCACCAAGGACAATCAGATAATAGATTATGAAACAGTATTTTACAGAACTCCAGAGCACAGCGTGAAGGAATATAATTTTGACAAAAGAGCTGACAATTGAACGGTCTGACTTATTCAAAAAAGAATTTAAAAAGCTAATAAAAAAATACAAAAATCTTGAAAAAGACCTTGGCACGTTTGTCAATGCACAGCTTTCGATGTTTCACATTCACGAAATGGATAATGGCGGTATAGTACAAATACCACTTACAAAAATTCATAATCCCTTATTTTTTAAAGCACGTAAATTTCGATCTAGAGACTTCCCAAAATCTGGTGTGCAATCTGGGTTTAGGATTATTTACGCATTCCATCCGAAGGAGATAAGAGTTGAACTGATAGAGATTTACCATAAATCCAATAAGCCAAATCATGATGAGAAAAGAATCAAGTCTCATGGGACATAAACAAGAAAATATTTGGAGTTGGGTAATTGGTATTCTTTTGATCATTTCAACTGTTGCAATATGGATTGTCATTATCCTTGTTGGATGTGATATTCTCAACTTTCAGAAATATCCCTGGTTTCTTCACACTGTTATTGGCACATTTTTCGCGCAGGTAGTAGGCCTAGCTCTTGTTGTTGCCAAATATCTTTTTTCATCTAACAAGCAATAGACACACAACATCAGTAAGAGGTAAAATGAATTCAAATCAGCAACAACACACCCAAGACATGTCAAAATATTCACTAGAAATTTCATTTGAAGGCAGTGCTGTTGATGGAGAAATTGACGCTGAAGATCTAGTTCATTCCCTTATGGGAATAAATAGAGCTCTTTTTGAGGCAAATAAAATTTTAAATAAAGGTTACCACCCACTAAACATCAAAGTAAAATCGGGATTTAGACAGGGATCTTTCCAGTTAGATTTAGAAATTCTTCAGAGCTTCACTCAATGGGCAACAACGTTTTTATCAGACGAAAAAACTTACTCTGCTCAAGATATTGCAAAATTTATAGGCTTATCTTTAGAAAAGGCAGTTACCTTAATCAAGGTTTTATCGTGGCTCAAAGGTAAGATTTTCACCTGCAAAAAATCAAATTCTGGATCTTTTATACTTTCGTCTGATGACAGAACCTTAGAGGTGTCTTATGAAGTTTTTGAACTTATGAATAGCAAGGATGTTAGGAAATCTATTGAAGCAATGGTCAGTCCATTAAAGAAAAAAGGTATAGATAGTATCAAATATACAGATAAAAAAACTGGTAAATCAACTTCAATAACAAAAAACGATATTGCAGGATTAGAGTTGAAATTCTGTGAAGAGGATATTGAAACCGCGAAAAATACATCCGAAAAAAATATCATCGTTGTAACTCCATCTTTCGAAGAAAGTTATGTGTGGAGAGTCTTTGATGGAGAA
>JBDLIP010000007.1 GCA_039714795.1 Pseudomonadota bacterium
GGGACGTTGGCCTCAATTCTGGGAAAGAATCAACACACAAGGATTAGCGGGGATCTTTATGAAATAACCTTACATTTACATTATTGACCGGTCATACCCCTTCAAGTGACAAATGTGTTGGAGTGTCAGCGCTATCAATGAAAAATATAGCTTCTTTAGTGTCTTGATCAAGGCAGGACAATTTAGAATCCTTATGGTTCCAAAGCCAGCACAATAATTTTTCTGCATCAGCGTATACAATGTGATTTGGTAGAATAGGCTGTTTTTGCTTTTCGCCTAAGGGCTCGAATACCTCATTGTGCTCTGCGTATCGAATTGTTATGTCACCTGATATTTTCTTGAGATCGTACCCACCCATAGGTAGTAGCGATAGTACCGAACACACATTATACAAATCAACGATATTTGAAATTTCCCACATCTTATTTCCGGTTAATATCCTGCGTACCAAGGCATCAATCGAAGACTTGTATTGTTTGGGCTTTACATTAAATTCTTTGGTATATATTTCCCTCCATGATTTTATGCTTGGGTGTTCCGCGTAATTGCATTTTTCTAAACCCAAGCTGTGTAAAAAATCTGGCAGAGATGATTTTAAGTCATCAATATATTGACAACTGGAACTAATTTTTATTGAAGCAGTTACAATGGCTATTCTAGCATTTGGAAACTTCTGCAATACTTGTTTTGATAAAGCTACTTTCATAATTATGTCCTTATAATAAATTGTGATTTATGGACACAATAACAAAATTTATGTTATAAGATAAATTAATTATTTTCATAATACATTAGCTAAACTTATAGAGGGCAAATATGATAGATTACCGTGGTATCAAAGCGCTGGCAAAAATAGTTGAAATGGGTAGCTTTGAACGTGCTGCTGAACATTTACGTGTCTCTCAATCAGCCATATCACAAAGATTAAAAAACTTACAAAATTACTATGGCGATCCGCTGTTAATTCGTGATCCGATATATAGCCTTACAAGCTTAGGTGAAATTTTAATTGGCCATTATAGAAAAGTACAATCATTGGAACGTGATTTAGGGCATACAATCAATAACACAGTCGAATTATCAGAAATTTCTATATCGATCAGCAGGGACAGTTTGGAAACCTGGTTCAGCAATATAATTTACAGCAGTTCTATTTTTAATGAATACAAAATTGAAATCATATCAGAGGATCAAGATTTCACTATCGAGTATTTGAGAAAAGGAATAGCATCTATTTGTTTTACAACGCTAAAAGATCCAATTGCCAATTGTAAATCCGAATTTCTGGGGTACATGCGTTATGTGTTAGTGGCCTCTGAAGGGTTTAAAGAAAAATATTTTGCAAGCGACATTTGTGAAAAAAGCCTATTAACTGCACCTGCATTAGCATATGACAAACAAGACGATTTACACATTCGCTATTTAGGCAAATTTTTTCATATAGAAAATGCCAAACCTTTGCTGCACACAATTCCTTCAGTCCGCGGATTCAAGGAAATGGTTTGTAGAGGGTTTGCCTATGCTTTAATTCCAGAATTGGATGTACAAAGAGAGTTAAGGGCAGGAAAATTGGTCAATTTATTCCCAGACAAGGTTTGGCATATGCCTGTCTTCATGCATTCCTGGCAGTTTGGTCAAAAGAAGTACAACAACATTGTCAAACTTATTTCAGAAAAAGCTAAGCTGATCCTTGCTGATACCAGGGCCGCCCTTTTTTCCCCACTACTTGATGGGGGCTCAAACAAGATCTTTTAACTGGTACTACCTCACCCATAAATTGGCGGGAAAAAACAGAGGTCGAGATGACATAAATTGAAAAGCGCAATCTGTGCCCGGGGCGAGTATATACCGAGGTGAAATCAAAACCTTTAGTTTAATGATAGCTCGAAGTGCTCATTTACGCTTGTAAACTGCACGCTTCTCGTTATCATTAAACTAAAGGTTTTGATTTCACGAGAGTATAATGGCTAGTTCCGGTAAAAAATTTCCAATTCTTGATGCTTGGCAGGATCCAAGGCAAAAGCCTTATTTGGAAATTGAAAATATTTCAAAGGCCTACGAGGGTGTTCCTGCATTGCAACATGTGTCGTTGTCTATCTACCAGGGTGAGTTTTTTTCATTGTTGGGGCCATCTGGTTGTGGCAAGACCACTCTATTGCGCTTGCTGGCGGGGTTTGAAGTGCCTGATTCAGGTCACATTGCCATTGACAGGATGCGTATGCGGGAATTGCCGCCCTATGAACGGCCAGTCAATATGATGTTTCAATCGTATGCACTTTTTCCGCATATGACAGTTGAGCAAAATATTGCTTTTGGACTTAAGCAAGAAGCACTACCTCGGGATGAGATCCATGAACGCGTAGAAAAATCCCTGCGATTAGTGCGGATGTCTAAATATGCCCGGCGCAAACCGCATCAACTTTCTGGAGGACAAAAACAACGTGTGGCTTTAGCGCGCAGTCTCATTAAGCGTCCTAAACTATTGTTGCTGGATGAGCCACTGGCAGCACTTGATAAAGCACTTCGAGAAGACACACAATTTGAATTGGTGAACATTCAAGAGGAAGTTGGTATTACATTTGTTATGGTGACCCATGATCAGGAAGAGGCGATGACGATGTCAACGCGAATTGCCGTAATGGATGAGGGGCGCATTCGTCAGGTGGGAACACCCCAAGAGATATATGAATATCCTAACTCGCAGTATGTAGCAGATTTTATCGGAACCATGAATCTTTTTGAAGGATTGGTCGTGGGAGAAGAACACGGCAATGTTTTGATTCAGTCTGAAGATCTAGGGTGTAACCTTGCGATTCAAAATGCTTCCGCAGTTCCTCAAGGAGCTCAAGTTTTCATAGCGATTCGCCCTGAAAAGATCCATATGACAAAACGAACTCCCCATACTCGAGATGTGAATTGTGTGCAAGGAATCGTCGAAGAAATTGCCTATTTTGGTGATGTATCGACTTTTCATGTTGTTTTACCCACAGGTAAAAAGTTGTTGACGACGACACCAAATTTGGTACGTCTTGCTGAACGCCCCATTAATTGGGAAGATGAGGTGTACCTGACGTGGCGTCCTGAAAACGGCGTCATTTTATTGGCGTGAGGAAAAATAACCGTGGTTTTGCACTTAACGAAATTTTTCAGACGCTTGCTACGCCTTCCATTATTTTACGGGGTCCATGGTCGTTGGCTACTGCTGTGTCTTCCTATGGGGTGGATTGCCCTTTTTTTTGTGGTTCCCCTGTTGATTGTTTTGAAAATCAGTTTTGCTGAAAGTATCTTTGCTGCTCCTCCTTACACTCAACTTTTACAATGGGTGGGAGATGCAGCGGTGACAATCCACCTGAATTTGCATAACTATGCTTTGTTGATTCAAGATAACTTATATATTTTTGCCTACTTTAACTCATTAGGAACTGCCACTGTGGCCACCTTTTTATGCCTATTTTTGGGCTATCCCATGGCCTATGGTATTGCCCGTGCACCTGGTAAATGGCAAATATTACTTTTATTGCTCGTGATTTTACCTTTTTGGACTTCATTTTTGATTCGAGTTTATGCCTGGATTGGTCTCTTAAGTCCTTTAGGTGTGTTCAATAATTTTCTTATTGCGGTTGGTTTCATTCAGGATCCACTGCCCTTGTTAAACAATTATTTTTCGGTTTGCATTGGTATGGTGTATTCCTATATTCCATTTATGATTCTGCCTCTTTATGCATCGCTGGAAAAAATGAATCTTCAATTATTGGAAGCAGCATCAGATTTGGGATGCAGGCCATTTTGGGCATTTTTGCGGATCACTCTTCCTTTATCGTTGAAAGGAATTGTTGCTGGCACAATGTTGGTCTTTATTCCTGCTGTAGGAGAATTCGTCATTCCAGAGCTGTTAGGGGGGCCAGAGAATCTGATGATCGGTCGTTTGTTATGGATGGAGTTCTTTAATAATCAAGACTGGCCAGTGGCCTCTGCCATTACCATAGCGTTGTTGGGTCTCTTGGTTGTACCCCTGGTTGCCTTGCAGCGCTTGCAAATGAAGGTTCACTAAGGATGCGACGCAAATACTCCATTTTTGTTTTATCGGTTTTAGTTTTTGGCTACGCCTTTTTGTATTTACCGATTGTGAGTTTGGTTGTTTTTTCTTTTAATGAATCACGCTTAGTTACCGTTTGGTCGCGGTTTTCTACAAAGTGGTACGGCGCGCTGCTTAGTAATGAAACAATTTTGCATGCTGCATGGGTCAGTCTGCGTGTAGCTTTAATGACCGCAACAGGTGCTGTTATTCTAGGAACCTTGGCTGCTGTGGCCATTGTTCGATTACGTCGTTTTAAGTCGCGGTCTGTATTTAACGGATTGATTACTGCCCCCATGGTGATGCCCGATGTGATTATTGGGGTTTCGTTGTTATTATTATTTGTGGGGCTTGAACAACTTTTGGGATGGCCGCAAGGTCGGGGTATGGCGACCATAACCATTGCCCATATGACTGTTGCGGTTGCTTATGTTGTGGTCATTGTGCGTGAGCGCTTGCTGGCGTTTGATTTGTCCCTGGAAGAAGCGGCACTAGATTTAGGCGCACGTCCTGCGGAAGTTTTCTTGCGCATAACTCTTCCTTTAATTGCGCCTTCACTTATGGCAGGATGGCTGTTATCTTTTACCCTGTCGTTTGATGATGTGGTGATTGCAAGCTTTATGTCGGGACCAGGGTCGACCACTCTGCCGATGGTGGTTTTTTCAAGCGTTCGTCTGGGGGTAAGCCCTGAGATTAATGCATTGGCAACCATTATTATTGGGTTTGTGACTTTAGGAGTTATAGGAGCAGGAATATTTCAATGGCGCAGTCGGCGCTATTTAAAGAAAGGTAACTAAATGATGAGTGAAACAGCAATGAAAAAACCATATTTTGTGGTCTTGGGAAACGAAAAGGGTGGTACTGGTAAATCTACTGTGGCTATGCATTTGATTGTTAATTTACTGCGGCTGGGCTTTAAAGTTGGTTGTATTGATGTGGATGCTCGCCAGGGCACTCTAACTCGATATTTTGATAATCGCCGGCACTACTGTGAATCTCAAGGCGTTAATCTTGCGCTACCCGACTATCAAACCGTGCACAAGAGTAGTGCAGATCGCCGCGCGGAGGCAGAAAAAGAGGAAACAGCATCCTTTAATGAGGTGCAAGCACAGCTTCAGGGGCATGATTTTATTGTTGTTGATACTCCTGGAAATGATACTTGTCTCTCTAGGCTAGCGCACGCTCATGCTGATACCTTGATTACCCCCATGAATGATAGCTTTGTGGATCTGGATGTTTTGGTGACCATTAAGGATCTGCAAAACAAGGAAATAAAACCAAGCATCTATGCAGAAACTGTCTGGCAGCAAAAAAAAGAGCGCCTGATGCGTGATAAGGTTTCCATGGATTGGATTGTTTTGCGAAATCGTCTCAGTAATATCCATGCCCGCAACAAAGAGGAAATGTGGGAAACCTTGAAATTGCTTTCTAATCGTTTGGGTTTTCGTTTGGCGGCGGGTTTTGGTGAGCGTGTCATTTTCAGAGAGTTATTTTTGAAAGGGCTGACCTTGCTGGACTTAAAGGATTTGGATCTGCCACTTAGAATGTCGCATATCACTGCACGCCAAGAATTGCGAAGCCTGATGCAGATTATTGATTTACCGCATTTGCGCGAATCCTTGGACGAGGCCGCCTAAATGCCTTATGCGGGGATCATTGTTTTTGCCCTGCTGATTTTCTTCCTTGGCGTTCGTTGGTTCGTGCAAGCTGATCCGCAGCAAATTGCCCGTGTGATCAAACGGTTGTTTTTGTTACTGATCTTATGTGGTGTGCTGGCCCTGGTGCTGACAGGTAAAATTTTACCGGTCATTTCAATGTTTATTGCCCTACTGCCACTTATTGTTCCCATAATTGTCAAATTAAGGCGCAATACCCATGCGAGTAGTGGTGAGACACACAAAAGCTCTGGTCGCCGCTTTGATAAAATGACCCGCGCTGAAGCTTACGAGATTTTAGGGCTTAACTCTAGTGCAAGTCGCAGTGAGATCATTGCAGCTCACCGCCGATTAATGCTACAGATGCACCCGGATAAGGGAGGATCGACGTATTTGGCGACCAAGCTGAATCAGGCAAGGGATATACTGTTGCAGTGATCAGAAGTCAGAGGTCAGCGCAGCACTGCTTTGCTGACTTCTGGACTGCCGACCACCATAATTCCCAATGCAATCAACACAATTCCAGCGGCTTTTTGCCAGGTAATCGATTCGCCTAACAAAAAATAAGATGCTAGGATGACAGCGACAAATTGGCCGGATACAAAGCATTGGGCTACGTAGAGGGGAACCTTCTTTAAGAGCAGACTGTAGGCGATAAAGGAAATTGCAAAGCAGGCTAGGCCTCCAAGTACAGAGATATTAAGCTGATTGAAAAGGTCCATACTTAGCTGCGGGGTTTTGGCGACACCAATTTTAATAAGTATGTTAGCTGTGACGTTTAGGATTAATATGCAGCTAACGAGGCCGAAAGTGGTCATAGAGAAAGTCATTTTTCGGGTTCCTTTGACAAGAGCGTAAAAATCGACACGCCAAATGGTGGCCTCAATAAGGGGGCACTCCATGTGTCTAGCTTAAAAATTCTTTTAAGGATTGCATTGATCCAAGGTGCATTGATTTCGTTTTCGCTTTTGAGGTTGTTAGGTTGACCTATCTTAATTATTTGACGCATCAGCCATATGGGAATAAACAGCAAATAATTAAAATGGTAAAGGGTTCTTGGGTGTAAATTGGCTGCCTTGAACTTTGCTATTAACTGTGCTTTACGATAGCGTCGTTTGTGATGTGAGACAATATCTTGCAGACCCCAGAGCGATGGAAAAGCGGGAACGGTTAAGAGTATAGTGCCATTCGATTTGAGAACGCGTTGCAGCTCTTGTAGTGCCAAGAGATCATCATCGACGTGCTCAATAATATCGGTTGCAAGAATGAGATCAAAATGGCTTTTTGGGTAGGGAAGTTTACAAATATTACCGATATCGACTTTTCCTAGGCCTTTATCTTTTGCAATTTGTGCGGCAAGTGGGCTGATGTCTATGCCTTTAAAATGAGTAAAGCCCATGGCTTTTAGCATGCGCAGGTTGGTGCCGGAACTGGTGCCAACGTCGAGAATAGAGGCGTTTTGTTTAAGGTTAAGTTTTTGAATGTATCGTGTGAACATATCGCGGCGGGTGACAAACCACCAGTGATAAGATTCCAGCTGCGATTCAATTTCATAGGTTCTAGCGTCCATTTGATGGATCCTTTCCCTCTCCTGCATAATTTAATGCCAACAGATTCCACAAAAACAACCGGTGATCTTGGCTTCCTTGTTGATGTGTCTGAAGACGATTCTCAATAAATTGCTGATTGCAGAAATTACTATTGTAGCACAAAGATGCCTTAGGGATTTGTCGCAGCCAGTCTCGAACTGGGATGCCAAAGCCCTGCTTTTTGCGAAACAGAATGTTATGTGGTAGTTCTTTCATTAGTGCCAGCTTGAGCAGGTATTTTTTCTTTTGCCAGCGGTATTTATACTTAAAGGGAAGCCTGCGAGCAAATTCAGCCAGATCATTGTCTAAAAATGGTGCTCGGCTCTCAAGCGATACCATCATGCTGGCTCGGTCAGTTTTAGTTAGGATGTTGTCTGGGAGGTAGAGTTTGCTGTAAAACTCAAGGGTTTTATCGCCAATATGAGTTGCCTTTGATTGGTTCCAGATAGTAACGGCTTCGCTATATAGATCTTCAGGAGCTACGGGTTGTTGCAGTAAGTCTTGTAGGTCACTTGGTTCAAGTGAGCCAAGCCATACTGGATTCCATAGTTGTCTAGCATAAGATAAGCCAGTAAGAGCACGACGCAGTTTGTAATCTAGACTCATGTAGCGGCCTGAGATGGGTAGTAAGTCCACCAGGCGTTTGACTCCTTTGTGCAGGGTAGGAGATATGATTGTTTGGTATAATCGGGCTATAGAAAGCGCTGAAAAGGGTTCGTATCCAGCAAATAGCTCATCACCACCATCGCCGCTTAGGGCAACTTTTACATGTTTTCGGGTAAATCGGCACAACAAATAAGTGGGAATTAGGGAAGGGTCACCCAAAGGTTCGCTCAATTTTGAAAGTACTTCAGGCAATAAATTCTGTGCCTTGGTGAGATCGAGAGTCTCTTGGTGATGATGTGAACCAATATGGTTTGCAACTTCTTGTGCGTACGTTGACTCATCAAAGCTCTTTTCATTAAAGCCGATGGTAAAGCTTTGTATCCTAGAGGCAGGGGTATGACGCGCTGCCATAGCCAACATTGCACTGGAATCAATACCGCCACTGAGGAAAACACCAAGGGGAACATCACTCATCAATCGTCTTTTGACTGATTGACTTAGCAGGTGGCTTAGCTCTCCGGCAAGATCATCTTCGGATCGATTGGCAAAATCTGAATTGGGTTCAATAGCAAAGGACCAGTAACAGTCAGTTTTGAAAGATTGCTGAGAAATATCGTAAGTTGCACGATATCCCGCTGGTAGTTTAAAACTATCTTGATAAAAGGCGTGTGGGCTTGGGATAAAGCCATAAGCAAAATACTTTTGTACAGCTGTAACGTTGATATTTTTGGCAAAACGCGTGTGGGCTGTAATTGCACCCAGTTCAGAGCCAAAAAAGAAGGTGTCTTTTTGCATGGCGTAGTAGAGCGGCTTTTCACCGAAGCGATCGCGGGCTAGAAACAGTTGTTTATGCCCACGATCATAGATGGCAAAAGCAAACATGCCATTGAGCTTAAGAGGTAGCTCTTGGCCCCACTGCGAGTACCCGTGCACCAAGACTTCAGTATCGCAGTGATCAGTTTGGAATTTGTACCCTAGGCTTTGCAGTTCATTTTTGAGTTCCTGATGATTGTAGATTTCGCCATTAAACACGACGCCGATAGATTGTTCTTGGTTCCACATCGGTTGATGTCCATGAGCTATATCAATAATGGAAAGCCGGCGATG
The DNA here is from genome assembly GCA_039714795.1 of Pseudomonadota bacterium. NCBI lineage: Bacteria > Pseudomonadati > Pseudomonadota > Pseudomonadota bacterium. Next base: position 9,033 of record JBDLIP010000007.1, read on the forward strand.
GCCAAGGTAAACGGGGCTGGCATCATCGATAAAATGCCCCGCGTCATCTGGACCACGGTGTGCAATTGCTTGGGTCATGCGCTTGAGATCGTCTTGCGTTCCAGAACCTACAAAACCAGCAATCCCACACATGATTCTTCCTAATTTTTCCTAGTTGTTTGCAGCTTGTGTTGACGTTACTTGGTCGTTGACAGCTTCTTGATTCTGTCCATCAATTAGGTAAATATCTTTATTTTGTGACTCAAAATAGGTGCGTACCACCAACTCAGCTAACAGGCCCATCAAAATGCTGGTGATGCCGGTCAAAAAGCAAAGTGCAGTCAGCAGTGGTAGAGGAGTTAAGATAAAGGAAGTTCCAACAAAAATTTTGAGATAAAAAGCGTAGAGGGCAAAAATTGTGCCCAAGAGCATGCTCAAAAAACCAAGGCCACCAAACAGGTGAATTGGCTTGGTTAGGTATCGATCGAGGAATTTAACCAGAATAAGGTCGAGTACAACTTTGAAGGTGCGATTAAGGCCATATTTGGACTTACCCCGGGTGCGGGCATGATGACGCACGGGGATCTCGGTGATTTTTCCGCCCATCCAACTAGCGTAGATTGGTACGAATCGGTGCATTTCACCATAAAGCTTAACGCCCTTAATCACATCTTTTTTGTAGGCCTTGAGACTGCATCCATAGTCACGTAGCTTAACGCCCGAAATATAAGAAATAATTTTGTTAGCGATAATGCTGGGAAGCTTGCGGGTTATGGTTCGATCTTGGCGGTTTTTGCGCCAACCAGAAACTACATCGTAGCCTTCGGCAATCTTTGCCAGCAGCAGCGGAATATCTTTTGGATCATTCTGACCATCACCATCCATGGGGATAATAATCTCGCCGCGGGCATGGTCGATGCCGGCCATCATCGCTGCCGTTTGCCCAGCATTGCGACGTAGATTGATAAGTTTCAGGTGTGAGGAGGGTAGGCCTTGCATTTTGGCAAATGTTGCATCGGTCGAGCCGTCGTTGACGAAGATAATTTCGAAAGTAGAATCTAACGTGGATAAGGTTTCCATGAGCGATTGGTATACAGGTTCGACATTTTCTTCTTCATTAAAAAAGGGAACAACGATGGAGAGATTAAGGTTGCTGGTTTTTGAATTAGACATTTACGCTGCTTTCAGTTTGGGTTTGGTAAAAATTATTTGAGCAGTAGGGGAGTCTGTTTTATTTTTGTGAAGCTTGCGTTGGGCGAGCAAATCTTGGATGACGCCAAAGAGCACAACAAAGAAAATTCCAGACACCCCTACTGTATAACGTTGTTCCCAATGTACCAACCAATAAGCTCCATGCATTCCTAAAAAGGTAAACCACAATTGCAGCAAAGCGATAAAGCGTGGTGTGATCGGTATGCGGGTTACGTAATCACTGAGCAGTTTTGCCGGTATTAGCAAGCAAAACAGAGCAAATAAAATCACAGAGACTGCGTAGAAGGCTCGATTGGCAATTTTCAATATTGGGTTTACGTGATTAATATCCAGTTGTGCACCACTATGAGGCCGCTCAATCCATTCAGAGGTAAGAATGCCAAGCAGGCCATTTGCAGGATTGAAAACAGTAGCGCTCGCATAAATCATTTCAATGAGGATGTATTTGATGTAGACATGTGGGTGGCGTGCTAGAGACTGGAAAAATTTATGTTTAACAGCATCACTAATCTCATAAGAGCTGAGAGAGTACTCTTCCCTTATTTTGCTGATCAATGGGAAAACTTCTGACCATTCATGTTTTTTGATGAATGAACTGGCAGCCACATCCAAGGGGTGATTGCCATCAAATATATTACGGTCAGTGTAACGTCCTACCTTTACTATAGGTTGCAGGAGCGCAGATTGGTTGCCTGTTGTAAGAAAGCTGTGTCCGGTTCGATAGTAATTCCAGTTGGTGTAGGTTGTGTATGTAGAGCAGATTGGCAACAAAAATAAAGCAACCGTACATATTTTTTTGGCTGCTGGTAGTTTGCAAACCAATAGGGTGGTAGTCAGGATGGTCAGGGGGAATAAGCAGAAATACAGTCCAGATTCACGGATCAGAATACTGGTGGCAAGGAGGGTACCAAGCCCAAGAGCAGTTAGCATTGAAGGAGTTGTTTTCTTAAACGAATGAGTTGCAAGAATGGTTAGGGTGATCGAAAACAAGCTGGCATAGAAACTATCCGTTAGCATGCTAAGATCCCATGTTAAACTAGCACTGAAATAAGCAAAACCTACAAAAATAGAGGCTAATGTTGAGTTGGTGACCAAGTAGCTAAGCCTAAACAGCAAAAATATAGCAACAAGCGATAAACATGATTGCGCTGTGATGATGATGTAGTCGAAGTATGACGAGTTTATGAGTTTAGCAAATGCGATTAGAGCAGGGTAGCCAATGATGCGAAATTCTGTGATGAAATTGGCGTGTGATAACCAAGATGTAGAGGTGAGAATCTTAGTAGCGAAACTAAGGTATAATCCAGAGTCAGGAAGGTACAAGGGACCAAACTGCCAAATTAAAAAAATTTTCGTGAGCGCTAGTGCTGCAAACGCGAATCTTACCATTGAGGTTGTTACTCCTTGTTTAAGAAGGGGATCATAAATCTAAACATAATCAACAAACTTTTAGCCTCAAACAGAGCTAAAGTCAAGATAATCCCAGATAAACCCAGCGCAAAAAGAAGTGCTATACCGAAGACAAATGAAAAACTTAGTTTCCTGGTCACTGACCCACTGCATGCTTTAAAATCTCGTCTTGGAAGCCAAACTGGCTCGGATCCGTCATGCGCATAGGGAACAGTATTCCCTCAAGGTGGTCGTATTCGTGCTGCATGGCGCGGGCGTGAAACCCATGTGCTGTTCGTTCAATTTGCTTTCCTTCAGGAGTAGTGCCGGAATAGTGCACGCTTTGATGACGAGAGACCTTGGCCATTAAGCCCGGAACTGACAAACAGCTTTCCCAGGTTTCAATTGTCTCATCTCCAATAAGCGTCAATTTGGGGTTGATTAGAATAGTGAGAGGTACTCCATCGGGGTCGTGCTCTGGGGTCAAATGATAGCGGGGGTTATTGGTTTTGCGTGGGATCTTAAATAACAGAATCCGTAGGGGAATATGCACCTGTGGGGCAGCCAGGCCAATATTATTGCCCAGATTTTCCATGGTGGCTAACATATCATCCACAACACCTTTGATGTGCAGGCTCGTAGGATCGTCAACTTCTTTAGCACGTTGGGTGAGGATGGGATGTCCCATTCGCGCAACTTTTAGTATTTTGCCCATAAATGTTAACTCCTCAGAGAAATTACTTGTCGTATAATAAAGGTGAATCTCTTGTTTTATTCAAGTAAAAATTGCAGATTCAATAATTTTTGTTATATTTTTTTTGAAAGTGAGCAAGCAGTTTGCTATAGTCATAATTTGTAAAATGCACGGGATTAGCAACCTTCATCGGAGTTTTGGCCATGTCTTTATCACCTTCATCTGCTCGGGCTGTTCAGCCTCAGTTGCAAAATTCAGCAAAAATTAAAGCTGCCGACCTTGAACAGCTTGCCAAAAAGGGGCAGGTTTTGAAAATTGCTAGAATGGGGCACCCTATTTTGGCGCAGAAAGCCGTTAATGTAGCGCCAAGATCCGAAGAAGCAAAACAAATTATGGCGGATATCGCAGCAACTGTCTTGGATTTTGGAGCTTTGCAAGGGGTTGCAGTACCTCAATTACATATGAGCAAGCGGGTGGTTTACTATCAGGTTCGGGAAGCTAAAGTAGATTCTGCAACTTCTGGTGAATTGCCGGGTCGATTCTTGATCAATGCAAAATATGAAAACGTGGGTGATGAAACTTATGAAGATTGGGAAGCGTGTCTTTCTCTTCCAGATCTGGTTGGCTTGGTTCCACGCCACAAAAAGATACAGCTCAAGGCCATTTGTAGCGATGGGGTGAATTTTGAAGAAGTGGATGAAATTCTCGAAGGCCATCACGCCCGTGTCTTAGCCCATGAGATTGATCATTTGGATGGAATTTTGTACCCGCAACGTATGCAGGATTTTTCCAAGTTTGGATATCAGGATGAGATGTTGCGGTACTTTGTGCAACAGCGTGAGAAGAAAGCGGCAGATAAGGCCAGAGCTACTTTATGAAAAAGTGTTGATATACTGATGTCGAATTTGCATGGAAATTTTCTCAACCCCACTGTATACTCGTGTCAACGAGTAGCGAATTTAAATATTAACTAAACTATGCAGTCTACGGTAGTGTTAGCGCAACAAACACCTCAAACCTTGGAAACCTCCCAAGATACTCCCTTCAGTTTGGCCCTTTCTCCAGCTGGGCATATCTACATCCATAAGGACAGCGAAACTCAGGAATTTATGCCCCCAGAGCTTGCTGGCAAAGTGCAAGATCTGCTTGAATCGGGTTCTGATATTGGGATTTCAGCGCTTGGATTGTTGAGGTTTGCCATTACAAATTATAGCGCATCATTGCCATCCAGTTTGGCCTTTTGGCAGCGCTTTGGGCAGTTATTTGTCCACGAAGCCCGCCAGGGGGCCGCACTCAATGATGGGGTGTTGGTGGATGACGTACAAATTCATGTTCCCGATAACGAATTGCAAGTCTTGCATGAGCAAGCCCCCTTCATGCGTGGGAGTGAATATCTCACCGTTGTTTTGCTCACGGATATTTGGCAAGAACTAACCGGCGCCTTAAAGCAAGAGCTTGCTCCGTTCCAGGGCAAGTTGCAGGATTATCTAGCAGCGCATAATCCCGCCTGGAGCAAGGTGGGACGTGTTTGTTTTCACTTGGCCGAAAATAAATCGAATCCAGCCAAGCCCTTTGCATTCTTAGCGACTTATACCGTGCAGTTGTCGGCTGAATCGTCGTTGCAGCATCTGCCCCTGGGGCGCGCTTTAAAAGATTATGCCGGCGAGCAAAAGCGATCGCAATTGTTGTCACTTTTGTTGCCGGTACAAAAAGCAGCAGAGCAGAGCGATTTCATCAAGAAGTTGGTGAACACCAAGGCCATTTTTCAACCCATTGCTTGGGGTTCTAAACAAGCACACGCTTTTTTAAAGGCCATCCCGCAGATTGAAGCAGCTGGTGTGATGGTGCGAGTTCCCAATTGGTGGCGTCCAAAGACACCGCCCAGGCCCAAGGTCGAGATTGAAATTGGCAATGCATCAAGCAGTATGATCGGTTTGGGGGCTTTGCTTGATTTTAGTATGTCGTATTCGTTGCCCAACGGAGATAGTTTAAGTTATCAGGAAATGCAGGACCTGCTGCGCTCAAGCGAATCGCTGGTGCAAATCCGCGGGCAGTGGGTCGAGGTGGATGCAGAGAAATTGTCAGACGTTCTTTCGCACTGGAAGCAAGTTGAGGGCCAGGTGCGTCATGAGGGACTCTCGTTTGCTCAAGGTCTGCGAATGCTGGCGTCAGCGCCGGGACAGGCAGAAACGGACACACCCACAGAAGACGTTATCGAATGGTCCAGTGTTGTCGAAGGCAAATGGTTGCATGATGCTTTAGACCGTTTACGTAACCCTGAGCATGGTCAGGACCAACAGGTGCAAGAGATTTTGCAAACGCACCTTAATGCCACACTGCGTGAGTATCAATCACTGGGAGTACAGTGGTTATGGTGGTTGTATAACCTGCAATTAGGTGGTTGTCTGGCTGATGATATGGGCCTGGGGAAAACCATCCAAGTGCTTTCCCTTTTGCTGCTAATTAAGCATCAAAAGATCCAGAATAAAAAGCCACATTTGCTGGTGCTACCGGCTTCGCTTATGGGCAACTGGCAAGCAGAGATTAACCGCTTTGCACCTTCATTGAACGTGTGGGTGGCCCACAGCTCGCAAACCCGCCAAGAACAGCTGAAACGTTCAGATGCGCCGGATTTATCTCGTGTGGATTTGGTGATCACTACTTATGGTAATGTGCACAGACTTGCGTGGATGAAGCAGGTGTCCTGGGATTTGGTGGTTCTGGACGAAGCGCAAAGCATCAAGAACCCAACGACCAAGCAAACCCAAGCGGTGAAGGCTTTATCGAGCCAGGTGCGGTTTATTCTGACTGGTACACCTATTGAAAACCGTCTGCTTGATTTATGGTCGTTGTTTGATTTTGTGGCACCTGGTTTGTTGGGGTCTAGCAAAATTTTTTCCAATTACGGTAAGAAAATGAGGAAACAGCACGAAGATGGCAGTGGTGAGGGACGTTTTTACTCAGCCATTCGGCACTTGATCACGCCTTATATTTTGCGGCGGCTCAAAAGTGATAAAAGCATTATCTCAGATCTTCCAGATAAGACTGAGATGGATACGTTTTGTTTTTTGAGCAAACAGCAAGCAGGGCTTTATCAAAAATCTGTGCAAGAGTTAGAAGAAAAACTAAAGGAAAATGAATTTAACGATGATATCAAGCGCCGTGGTCTTGTGCTGGCGTACCTAACGCGATTTAAGCAAATCTGCAATCACCCCAGTCAATGGTTAGGTCATGGTGAGTATGCACCGCAGGCTAGCGGTAAGTTTTTGCGTCTAAAAGAGCTATGCACTAGCATTGCTGCCAAGCAGGAAAAGGTGTTGGTATTTACTCAGTACAAGGAAATTATCCCTGCTATTCATGGGGTACTGGAAGAAGTTTTTGGTCGGTCAGGGTTGACGCTGCATGGGCAAACTCCCGTCAAAGAGCGTCCCAGATTGGTCGATTTATTTCAAAGCGAGCAGGGTCCTCCTTTTTTCGTCTTGTCAATTAAAGCAGGTGGATCAGGACTCAACTTGACCCGGGCTTCACACGTGATTCATTTTGATCGCTGGTGGAACCCTGCTGTTGAAAATCAAGCCACCGACCGAGCCTACCGCATCGGGCAAAAGAAAAATGTGTTAGTGCATAAGTTCATTTGCCAAGGCACCATTGAGGAAAAGATTGATCAGTTGATTAACTCGAAAAAGGAATTGGCAGAGGATATCTTGGCTAAAGGCGGTGGTGCGGCGTTGACGGAGATGAACAATGAAGAGTTGCTTAGTGCTGTATCGCTTGATATACATCGAGCAGTGGGTGACTCCTGAGCAACAGGAAAATCGAAAAATGAAGATTAAGAGGAAGAGGAAGAGGAAGAGGAAGATAAAAAATGGGACGTAGACGACGATATCACAGCTATTTTCCTCCCTACGTATCTGTAGCTGAGAGAAAAGAAGAAGCCGTGCAGATGGCGGCAAAGCTGAAGAAAAAAGGCGAAGATATTAATCCTGTTGTGATCGAAGGACGCAGCATTGCGACAACCTTTTGGGGTAAAGCTTGGTGCAGAAACCTTGAGCAATATAGTGATTTCGAGAATCGTTTGCCGCGGGGGCGATCGTACGTGCGCCATGGGTCAGTGATTGATCTAAAAATCGACACAGGTAAGGTTTCAGGGCTCGTCAATGGTTCTTCGCTTTACAAGGTAAAGATCACGATTAAGGGCGTTGTTGATGATAAATGGAAGCGATTGGTTGATCAGTGTTCCGGGCAAATTGATTCGCTCATTGAGCTGTTGCAAGGTAAGTTCTCAAAAAGTGTAATGGAGCTAATCACACAGCCGGAATTGGGGCTATTTCCAAACCCAAAAGAAATCAAACTCAGTTGCTCGTGTCCAGATTATGCTGACATGTGCAAGCATGTAGCTGCTGTCCTGTATGGGGTAGGGGCCCGGCTTGATTCCCGTCCTGAAGATCTTTTCTTGCTGCGCAAAGTCAACCATATGGATCTGTTTGCCACCGCTGAAGCCTTGGAGGGCGTACAAGATGGAGCACCTGAGGTGAGCGATGATCTTTCTGAATTGTTTGGCATTGATTTGGCAGAATCAGCAGTGCCAAAAGCAAAAGCAAAAGCAAAAGAAAAAGTTGAGAAAAAGAAAATCACACGAAGGGCCAAGAAACCGACTCTGGCTGAAAAAAGGAAGGCTAAAAAGCGAACTGCGTGATCTGAACAGTTACAACAAGGACACCGTCGGTTGCGAGTCGGTTCTTATCGTGTGGTTTATCGAATTGAAAATGACGGGCATCTAGTTTTAATTGTTGCAATAAACCATCGAAAAGACGTTTATCATTAGACTCAAATATTAGATGGTGATGTTGCACTTGTATTTGCTTCAGTCTTTGGCTTATTTGTAGGGTATACCGAAGTGAAATCAAAACCTCTGTTTCCTGATACGCTCGAAGTGCTCATTTACCCAAGTAAACTGCAAGCTGGTAGCTATCATTAAACTAGAGGTTTTGATTTCACGAGAGTATATGCTCCCGACATGATGTGTGCCTAGCAAAGCATATCCTCTTCTTTGCAAAAAAAGCTAGCCACAATCCCATAATTTATGCCAATATGGGGGAAATCTTTAGATTGTGTTGAAAAGGAGTTGAAAAAAATGGCAGAGATTACTGCGCTCAAGGTTGAGCTTCGCGACCGTGTTGGAACGGGGGGCGCCCGTGCTACAAGGCGAGCTGGGCAAATTCCAGGTATTGTTTATGGTAACAATGAAGATCCTGTGGCGATTGCAATTGAACTACGTGATGCCAACAAAGAATTGAATCGTCCCGGATTTATGTCGCACCTTTATGAGTTGCAACTGGATGGGAAAAAGGTACGCGCGCTACCGCGTGACGTGCAATATGACGTTGTTAAAGGCCAGCCGCTGCACATTGACTTTTTGCGGGTCAGCCGTAAAAGCCAGATTGTAGTTGGTGTGCCGGTAACTTTTATTAATGAGGATGCGTCGCCAGGGCTTAAGCGCGGTGGCGTGCTGAACGTTTTGATTCACGAGCTTGAGCTTAAATGTCCCGCCGATAGCATCCCTGAAGTACTGGAAATTGACGTTACTGGTCTTGAAATTGGTGATACCATCCACTTGGTAGATGTTACCTTGGCAAAAGGCATCGAGGCAGCACACCCTGATCGTGATAATACAATCGCTACAATGGTTGCGCCATCCAGCGTTAAATCGGAAGCAACAGCTGAGGGTGAAGCAGGTGAAGCAGAAGAAGCCGAATCTGAGACAGAAGGTGGTGGCGAGTCATCTTCTTAAAGGGGCTGTGTCAGCGCTTATTTCCGCATCTATTACCCATCATATTACCCATCATATTATCTAAGGGGGCGGTTGGCATGATTCTTGTTGTTGGACTAGGTAATCCCGGTAAGGAATACGTAAAGCATCGCCACAATATTGGTTTTCAAGCGATTGAAGCCGTGGCGGTAGCGCACAATTTTGATTCGTTTAAATTGAAAGACGCTGGTTTATTAGCGCAAGGTCAGTTGGCGGGCGAAAAAGTCTTTCTTTTAAAGCCAATGACTTATATGAATCTTTCAGGGCGCTCTGTGGCTCAGATTGCTAGGTTCTATAAAATTCCTTTGGATAAAATTTATGTCATCCACGATGACATTGATCTGCAACCTGGTCAGGTCCGTGTGAAACAAGGCGGTGGGGCAGGAGGGCACAATGGCCTGAAAAGTATTGATAGCACGATGGGCAAAGATTATTGGCGCATTCGTATTGGTGTGGGGCACCCAGGACACCGGGATCAGGTCTCTGGTTATGTGTTGCACAATTTTTCAAAATATGACGAAAAATGGATTGAGGCTTTGCTGCCAGAGATTGCAGCAGCCTTGCCGGATTTACTGCAAGGAGAAAGGGATAAATTTTTGACCTATTTAGGAATGCAGGCAGCATCCAAAAAGAAAAAATTACAAAAGGATCAAAAACAAAAGGATAAAAAAGATGGGATTTAACTGTGGGATCGTTGGCCTGCCCAATGTGGGAAAATCAACCTTGTTTAATGCGCTTACGGCAACGGCCGCAGCGCAAGCCTCCAACTTTCCATTTTGTACCATAGATCCGAATGTGGGACGCGTGGCCGTTCCTGATGCCCGGCTTGATGCTATCGCTAAAATTGCCGGGTCTGCCAAGATCATTCCCACGCAGATTGAATTTGTTGATATTGCGGGCCTGGTGCGAGGGGCGAGCAAAGGTGAGGGACTGGGTAATCAGTTTTTAAGCCACATTCGCCAAGTGGACGCCATTGTGCATATGGTACGTTGTTTTGAAAATGACGACATCACTCATGTGGAAGGAAACATTGATCCGCTACGGGATATTGAAACCATCCAAACCGAGCTGATGCTTGCGGATATGGAAAGCCTGGAAAAACGCTTGCCGGCTCAAGAAAAGAAAGCCAAAGGTGATAAGGACCCAACGTTGAAGGTCCAGATCAATTTGATGCAGCGCGCGCTGGCATTATTGCGGGATGGAAAGCCGTCTCGGTTGTTAGATATTGCCCCCGACGAGCTGTCAGCTTTCGAGCAACTGCAACTCTTGACCAGTAAACCAGTGCTTTATGTTTGCAATGTTAGTGAATCCGACGCGGGTCAACCCACGCCTTTGACTGAAAAGGTGCGAGCGTATGCCGAAAAAGAAGGCAGTATTGTGGCTGTTATTTCGGCTGAAATTGAAGAAGAAATTGCTCAATTGGGATCGTTAGAAGATCGTGCTGACTTCTTGAATTCACTAGGTCTTGCCGAAACTGGGCTTGCGCAAGTGATTCGTAAAGGTTACCAGCTTTTAAATTTGATTACCTTCTTTACAGCTGGCCCTAAGGAGGCGCGGGCTTGGACTGTGTACAAAGGCGCAAAAGCGCCACAAGCAGCTGGGGTGATTCACACAGATTTCGAACGCGGGTTTATTTGCGCTGAAACTATAGCTTATGATGATTATGTTGAACATCGAGGCGAGCAAGGCGCTAAAGCCGCGGGTAAAATGCGACAAGAAGGAAAAGAGTACATAACCCAAGATGGAGATGTGTTTCACTTTCGTTTTAATGTTTAGCGAGGCATAGCCTCAGACTACTCTTCTGCCATCATGCGTGATCAGTGGATTTTGACCAGCTTAGCTTTTCCAAGCTGGAGTGCAAAGTCCTCCCTTATCCAAAACTCAGGTTAAGTATGTTTTCAGGTTTCTTCACAATGGTTGTATCTCCACTGGAAAAAGCTTTATGCTCTGCTGTGGAGGTTTTTAAAATCAGTCGTCCCAAGGAGTCGATGCCGCAGGCAGTGCCTGTGATATTGCTGCCAGCACACAAAAGGGCAATATTTTTTCCTGCCAGGGCATCTACTGCATCCCAATCGGGAATGAATGGTTGCAATCCACTCTGTCGGAATTTTGCAATGGTTTCCAGCATTGCATCTATTAAGCTAGCTATTAAGGGGTTGCGATCTAGTTGCTTGTGCAGTAGCAGGTCGAGTGAAGTCCAGGGTCGATCGATTGCATCGTCAGTTGCAGCATTTAACATATTCACATTCAATCCCACACCGATGATAGCTCGACACCCGCCGTTGGCTTCAGCCATGACCTCAACCAAAACCCCTGCCAGCTTTTTTGCATCAACTGTAATATCATTTGGCCACTTTAGTTGAAAAGGGATGTTGGCATCTAAAGATTGCAGAGCTTTGACAACGCTGATGCCAATGACCAGACTCAGTCCAGACAATTCACTAATGTCTTCGGTAAAGCTATAACTGAGGCTGAAGTACAGGTTGCAACCAAAGGGGGAAATCCACGAGCGCCCCATGCGACCTCGGCCGTTTGTTTGATATTCTGTAATACAAAAATAAGGATTGGTATTCGTTGCGTTGGTTTTAAGATAATCATTGGTTGAAGCCAGGGTTTCAAAGACGTCCAATTTGAGATTGGGATGACGGCTGTACTGCTGAATGAGCCTGGGGTCAAGTAGTTTCAGAGGTGATTTGAGTTGGTAGCCGCCGTGGTGGCCTTCGATCGCTACACCAAAATTTTTAAGACGTTGGACTATCTTCCAGACAGCTGTGCGCGAGACTTCCATTGAAGTAGCTATTTCAGTGCCGGCATGGAGCTGACCGTCATCGAGAATACGGGTAATATGATACATAGATGGTGAAATTGGGTTCATGGGGTATACTATTCAGTGGAATGTAGGGGCTGTCAACGGTAATGTGGGATAATGAACCACACTTCCCAAAACCTCAAAGCTTTTTTGCAAGGTGATTGGAGCTTAACTCGCAAAGTCACAGATATACGCTCCAATAGCGTTGCTCACATGACTGGTACAGCTTTGTTTAAGGAACATCCAAAAGGTCTATGGTATAGAGAACAGGGACAATCAGAGATGAGCACCTACCAAGGACCTTTCTTCCAGGACTATTTGTATCGCTTTCCAGCAACCCACAAAGCTGAGGTTTGTTTTACCGATGGGCGGTTATTCTACCAATTTGATGTAGGTGAGAATCCATGTGAAGTGGTGCACTACTGCGGGAGAGATCAATATCAGGGCCGGATCTGCATCGAAGAGAATCAATGTTTGAACATCGAGTGGCTTGTGTTGGGGCCAAGGAAGCACTATAGAGTCATGACTCAGATGCGGAATTGTTCATTTTTTGAGTAAATGAATTTTAACGAAAAATTAAGGTATAATTTGATATAGTGTAAATGTAAGGATGTATATAAAGATCGTTAATAGTTTATGTTAGGAGTAATAGAGATGAAAATTTGGAAAAAAGAATTAATTTTTAGGGATTGTTCTTATAGTTTCACAGGTTTTTGTAGGCGTGTAGGAATTTTGTCCGGTTTGATTGTAGTTTTGATTTTATCGACCTCAGAATCTAGCTATGCAGTAGACAAGTTCTACATAGACTTAGAAAAGGCTGCATTAAAAGGGGGAATTGATGCAGTTTGTGGTAAGGGGAAATATTTTCGTAAACGAAGTGGCGCTATATGCAAACGACACGATGCAGGTGAGCTTGCAGCTTTTTTATGTGGTGAGTACCGTGGCTTTCTTAAGTCTGATTGTGGCCGAAAGCTCATGGGGCATTTGGGTTCAAAAGGGTTGACGGATGCCAAAAAAAATATCATTAAGAATTTGAAGAGTAAAGAAGGTTTTGGAAATTTAAAATGGTTGGCTTGCAGGTCCAAGGCATGGCAAAAGTTACCTGCTCTTGAGGATCCGGATGTTCAATCGGCTTGTCCCACACCTGCAACGTCAGAAATCACGCGTCAGAAATTAAAGCAAGCAACTCAGAAAAATTTAGTTTATATCCAAGCATTGAAAAAAGTTCTCAAGGAACCAAAACCACATAGTGCTGCGGGGAAAGTTACAATTGGCGGTGCGGATACAGGGGTGCCGGCTATTAAAATTCCTGAAGTTAAGACCGAGACCCTGAAGCAAGATCTGTTAAAAACTGCAGAAAAACTGAGTCAGGGGTTACACAAGTTCAGGCAAACTCTTGATTCTCCTGCTGCACCTCCTCAAGAGCAATCTGTGCCGGAGCTTTTAAAATTTATTGATGATTTAGAAGTGGCAGAAGAAGAAGAACAATTACGGAAGGAAATGGAAGAAATAAGACAAGAATTAACAAGAATGGGTGCAATTATAAAGCAAAAATAATAGATGTTATGTAAGTTGGAAAATGCATTATTGACAGCCCTATAAAGGCTGTCAATTTTTTAACATACCCACCGTCTTTCAAGCTTTGGGGTTCAGCCAAATTTTTTCCCTCCCTTGACTCAGGGATCACTTTAGTCTTGTAAAAAATCCTCTAGCCTCCACACTGAGACTTTGCTACCTTTAACAACATAAATGGTTTTTAAAGGGACATCTACATAGTATGCGAATACACAAATCCCTGCATAACTTTGACCCTGAAATCGCCCAAGCTCTGGGAAACGAACTCAACCGCCAGCAAAATCAGTTGGAAATGATTGCTAGTGAGAATTTTGTCTCGCCTAATGTTATGGCTGCCACCGGCAGCGTGATGACCAACAAATACGCTGAAGGGTACCCGGGCCGGCGCTATTATGGAGGCTGTGAGTTTGTGGACGTGGCTGAGCGATTGGCTATCGAGCGCGCATGCCAATTGTTTGGCTGCAAGTTTGCCAATGCGCAGCCGCATTCAGGGGGCCAGGTCAATGAGGCGGCGGTAGTTGATTTGCAGCAAATTCATGCGTCATGAAATTTTGGTGACGTATCTTGGTCGTTCCATTAATCTTGACTTTATAGAAAAAGTTGTGATATCTCCTAGTAGAGTGAGGGTTGTCTGGAGGGTGATGGAGCGCCAGCTTTGTTCTGTCCGTTGACCTGGGTAGTTTCTGTAAGAATTGTAATTGGCGGTTGTGATATATGGGAAAACCTCTAAAAAAAATGATTGTTCCATCTCCTGGAGCTGAGCAGGAAGCGGCTTCTTTGCTGGCTGTAGGGAACTATAAGAAAGCACTTAATTGCTATAAAGCGCTTTTAAAACAAGAACCTTGTGATAGGTATCGTGATGCCGTGCGGGATTGTTATATTGGCAGAGCCAAACACTTAAGTAACAAAGGAATGTATCGCGAGGCAGTGGTGTTATGGGAAAATCACTCTCAGTATTGTACTGAGTGCAGTCACGTTTACCTTTATATCAATTTGTTGCTTGTGTCAGGATTTGAAAGTAAAGCTGCAGATATTTTTCTAAACAATAGGGATTCTATGGTTGAATCACAGATATTGGAAATAGAAGAAATTTTTGCAGCACTTCTGTTGACTGGATCTGATGAGCTCGTCAGCATTTTTCCGGAAGACTCCATCCTTAGAATGCATCTCACATTTGCGCAGCAGGCTTTGGTTGCTATGATTGAGCGGAACTTTGATCAATTGGAAAACGCACTGGCAGCCATTTCTTTTCGCTCTCCCTATAAGCAACTGAAGTTGATATTAAAAGGTTACCTGCTTCAGGTGTCTGATAAGAATTCTGATGCTGAGCCATTAGAACATGTTCCAACGACTTCCCCCTTTTATCAATTTGCAAAAGTTGTAAGAACTGCACTGTCGTCCCCTATTGATATGGCAAAGTCACTGGCGAATTTAGATCGAGTGGGATTTGAGTTATTAAGTGGGTTGCAAGGATGGGAGCCCGGCAGACAAAAGTATTTTGATAAATTACGCGATTTAGCCGGCCGATCAGAGCCAAGGGTGTCGTCCAACCTCATTGCAGAAGGTCTGCCCTACATGGATAAATATTCTGCAAAAAGACTATTTTATAATTTGCTTCCGTTTTATACGCCCGCTCGCAAAACATTTGAAAAGCTTTTTGAGCCATTGTCTGTTGAGGAAGAAGCACATATCAAGGCACTTGCATCAATTCACAAAGACGATAAATTTCCTCCCGAGGTTTGGCAGGAATATGAAAATGCGCTGAGCACTCAGCCACAAACGCCAATTCTTGAACTGAAACGAGCGCTAACTTTGCGTCATGTAGTTGATTTGATTGATGCAGAACATGGAAAAGATTGCAGGTGCCCGTGGTTTGAAAAAAATTTGCAACTGCTGGAGACTAGTCTTGCTCTCGATCCGGAGGATAAAGCGACTTATTTTGAATTAGTCCGTCGCTGTGATCTTCCAGGGGTTGAAAAGAGCGGCAAAGAGTTTATCGATAAGGCATTGTTAGTTTTTCCTGAAGATCGTGATGTGTTGGTCATGGCAATCAAATCAGCGCGCCAACATGGGCTATTCAGCAAGGCTCTACAGCTTACAGAAAAATTGCTAGCCTTGGACCCCATTAATCGATTTGCTCTGCAATACATGACAGATCTTAATTTGCTAAAGGCAAAAAATTTGATTCTAAAAGAGAAGTGGGGTCAAGCTGAAACTCTCTTGCAAGACCTGGCAACCAGAGTTCCCAACAACCTCAAATGGCTCGTTCAACTGCATCAGGCTTTGTATAAATATCTTCAAGGAGATTTATCGCAGTTGCAACTTTTGGTGTCTCAAGGTGACGAAACGGATGTCATCCACCGGGTTAAGTTTTTGCTTGAAGCCAATAAGTTACAAATTCCCTTAGCGAAACTTGAACGGAAGGTTTGGTCCATTGCTACAAGTAAGCTCAGTATAAGAGACAGTGTTCAGTTGTTGCAATTGATTAAGCTCATGGAGCAATATAGTACAGATGTAATATGGCAAGAAATCATTGATAGAATAAAAAGTCCTCTTAAAAAAGCGTGTTATCATCGTTTGACATCTTCGGATTTTGCAACTGTTTGTGAATTTTTTGCTAAAATTGGTCAGTTTAATTTGGTAAAAAACTTTATTAATGGTCAACCTCACCTTAAGGGTGAACCCATTTTTCTGTATTACGCGGTTTATAATAGGATTAAGGGGGATGCAAAAAATATTAAAAGATCCGATTTTGAATTATTGGAACAAGCTATGAGCATGGCTGAAGTAATCAACGATAGGCGCACTGGCATCTTAATTGATAAACTATTGGAAGAGTCGCCTAACGTCAGAATTCACAGAGAGGATAGCATGCCTCCTATGCCTTCAGACTTTCGGGAAATGAAAGAATTTTTGTCAGGAATGATGGAAGAGGCTGGTTTAGATAGAAAGAAACAACAAGAGTTACGGAAATTGCTAGAAAAGGAGTTTTCTTAGAGTGGATCCTTATATTCTTTTGGACTTGGACGCTGCTGCTGCCGATGATGCAACGGTTAAATCTGCTTATGTGCAAGCTGCGCGAGCGTATCCGCCAGACAAAAATCCGGAGATGTTTAAATCAATACGTTCTGCCTTTGAGTCAATTGCAACTGAACGCCAGCGGCTAAAGCAGCAGATGTTTCAATTAACGCCAACGGATCCGGTTACAATTATCTATTCTTGTTTGCGGGATGGGGAATCAGGAAGGTTATCTAGTACGCCAAATACCCGTGATATTTTTCAAAAAGGTGTTCGTTCTATTGTAAGGCATAACTTGGAAAACAAATGTTAGGCATAGATACGAAGCGACAAAATACGGTTGATAGTTTTAGCTATTTTGTTGAAGACTCACCGAAATCAGAATCAGAACCAGAACCTGAAGATCCAGTTGAAAAGTCATCTGATTTGCCAGAAGTCATACCAATGCCGGGGCCTAAAATTACGGTTGATCCGGAACCAGAACCGGAACCGGAAGTTAGTGATGATAAAATTGCCATGTCAGTATTGTATGGGGAGCTAACAGACCTCAACACAGAAATCCAGGAAGAGCTGACAGAACTCAAAACCGAAATCAAGGGGGAGTCCCGGCAATTTAAAGGTGCCTTGAGAAGTTTCAAAGAAATTTTTGGTACTTTGCAAAAAAGCCATGATGTCTTAACAAAAGAATTAAATCACAGACGCCAGGAACAAAAAGTTGAAACGGAAATACAAAAACAGGCCATACTTAAGCCGTTTTTGTTAGATATTATCGAGTTGCGTGATCGCCTGGAAGCAGGTGTATTACATAGCAAGAATTATCGTTCGGGTTGGTTGGCGCGAATTTTTCAGCGTGAATCTGCATTTGTAGCGAGCCTTAGCCAAGGGCAAGACATGATGTTACGTCGTGTTGATCAACTTTTGTCATCCCATGATGTGCAGGCTATCAATGCAATTGGAAAGTCTTTTGACCCTAAATTTATGCGAGCAGTCGCAGTGGAGTATTCACCTGGACTGCCAAATAATGAGGTTATTTTAGAGTTGCGTAAAGGATTCATCTGGAAAGATGAGATTTTGCGTGTAGCAGAAGTCAAAGTGAATAAAGAAGAGGAATTAAATTAATGAGTGAGGTAATTATTGGTATCGATTTGGGTACAACAAATTCAGAAGTTGCAGTTGTACGAGATGGAAAGGTCACGATTATTGATGACAACGGAGATAAGATTTTACCCTCAGTTGTCGGTCTATCAGACAGCGGGACCCTTCTTGTAGGCGAGATTGCCAAAAATCAATATGTGCTTTGTCCAGAAAAAACGATTCTATCAATCAAACGTAACATGGGAAGCCAGGAAAAGGTTAATCTAGGGGACTCTGCTTACGCACCTCAGGAAGTGTCAGCTATGATCTTAAAGCAATTAAAGTCTATGGCTGAAGATTATCTGCAATGTTCGGTGTCGAAGGCAGTTATTACGGTTCCTGCCTATTTTTCTGATGCACAACGCCAAGCAACCAGAGAAGCAGGTGAGCTGGCAGGCCTTGAAGTCGTTCGAATCATCAACGAACCAACGGCGGCAGCCCTTGCCTATGGAGCAACAGACCAAGAGAAAAAGAATATTTTGGTTTATGATTTGGGTGGCGGTACATTTGATGTTTCGGTTGTTTGTTTGGAATCGCAAGTTGTGGAGGTGCTGGCAACTACCGGTAACAATAACCTTGGTGGAGATGACTTTGATACCAAGATTGTCAAGTTTATCGAAGACCATTTACAGGAAAAAGGAATCGATATCAGTCAATCTCTACTGGCAAAAGCCCGCATCCAGCGCGCAGCAGAAATTGCAAAAATTAAATTGTCAGATCATCCCTTTGCAATGATTGAAGAAGAGTACTTGTTGGATCACGAAGGGAAACCTTATCATTTGTCATTAGAGATTTCACGAAAAGAGTATCAAGAAATGATTATGGCGCATGTTGATGAAACGCTAGATGCCGTCCATCAAGCGCTTGATGAAGCAAATTTAATGGCATCTCAAATTGACGAAGTTTTACTAGTAGGTGGTAGTACCCGTACCCCTATTATTCCAGAAAAGTTATCTGAAATATTTGAAAATAGACCACATGCAGAAATTGATCCAGAGTTTTGCGTTGCAATAGGGGCTGCGATTCAAGCAGGAGTTATTGCTGGCGAAGAATGTGACGCTGTATTGGTAGATATTACACCTTATACTTTTGGTACTTGTTATTTAGGTGTTTTAGATGGATATCCCTATCCTAACGTATACCAACCACTCATTCAAAAGAATACTCCTATTCCTGTAACAAAGAGTGACGTGTTTTATACAAACCACGACAATCAGGAAATTGTTGATGTTAGTGTTTATCAAGGGGAAAATGCTGATGCGTTGCAAAATATCGAAATTGGGAAATTTTTGATAGAAGGCCTGAGCAAAGTTCCTGCAGGAAACCCCATTATCGTTGATTTTAATCTAGACTCAGATGGCATTTTGCATGTTACTGCTAAAGAAAAACGTAGTGATGTAGAAAAATCATTAACCATAGATAATGCAATTTCGCAGTTTACAGATCAAGAATTTGATAAGGCAAAACAGCGTATCGACCAGTTATTTGCAGATGATTCAGATGACATATCTTACGATGAAGATGAAACTGATCAAGGTCGTTTGGTTTTAATAGATAAGCGGACAAATACTCTTGAATTGATAGCAATAGCTGAAGGAATTTTAAATAAGGTATCGAATGAAGACAGAGAAGATTTACAGAGTATTATTGAAGAAACGAGAGGTGCTTTGGATATAGATGACGAACAGAATTTAGAAAATAAAACCAAGAAACTATCTGATATCGTATCTTATTTAGAGGTTAGTGCAGCGTGAATTTGTTATTGACATGAATCCACATGATCTCTTAAGGGAATATCATAGCCTTCCTACCCTAGAACAAGCCGTCGTACGTTTGGTGTCGCTTGTTTATGCGGGTACTGGTGCGAAAAATTTACTTAAATGCTTGCAGAGATCACCTTATCTTTCTCAAGCAGAACGCAATATGGAAATCGGTCAATTGCGTAAGGTTCTTGCTCTCTTAAAGAGAAAAAG
The DNA here is from genome assembly GCA_039714795.1 of Pseudomonadota bacterium. Lineage (NCBI taxonomy): Bacteria > Pseudomonadati > Pseudomonadota > Pseudomonadota bacterium. Next base: position 28,625 of record JBDLIP010000007.1, read on the forward strand.
AATGATTGGCCCCAAGCAAGAATGTCCTCCAGATTTGGCTCATGCTATAAGCACTGATGCTTGTGATAGTGGTTATATTAAACAATATATTGCTGCCATTGAATCTGTTTGTAAAGAAACGGGAAGGCGTGTCTTTTACGGATACTCTGTTAATGAGAACATGATTTATCTCAGTGAATTACGCAGAGCTATCTATGGGGGAGATGAACTCGAAATCATTGAGCAACTCGAGACGATTGTCAATGATATTGATCACCATGGGCTTGACCGACTGTTCATGTATATCTATGCAGATACACCATTAAATCTAAAGTGGTTGTTGGGGCTTCCATTCGTTGTACAACAACGGATTTTTAGCACCAAGCTAAGATCATTTTGTCTGACCGGTTGGGACTTTGATCAATTACAACCACTTTTGTCTCATTATGAGTCAAAGCGTGAAGATAAAAATTATCGCTCTTTTGCTACCACTTTTTTACTGTATGACATTTTATCGGGTCGTACAGATTGCATCGAACAAACTTTGGCAATGAGTGAGTTGCCTGCTGAGATGGAATCTGCTGTTGCAGGAACAGCAGCATTTTTTTTGCAGAATCAGAAAATGAGTCTTACTCGCTATGCTGAAGGGCTAAAATCTTTGCGCAAACAAACTCATAGCCGTGAGATTTACTTTCGGACAATTGACGGTGTATTTTATTTGCTTGCTTTGTTGCAGACAGAAGACAAGAAACACTGGGATAAATTGCAAGCACATTTAAAGGTTGTTTTAGAATACAATACGCCCTACTCAACTGCTTACCGAATCATCCAAGACATATTGTGGGTTTTGCGGAATCAAGAAGATTTGATGCAAAAAAACCGTTATTCTCGCGATATAGGACGATTAGATTTAGCTGAATTAGACCCCTTATCTGCCGCAATCAGAGTTCTTTATTGTTACTGGTTTGACAAGGACAAACTTGATCTTGAGGTCTGTCGTGGGCAGTTTATTACTTATAAAAATAGCTTACCGTTAGTGGCTAAAATATTTGTTGATGTTCTTGTGCAAAGTGGTCAAAGTTCTCAAAATTCCCAAGAGTACGAAATATTCATATCCCAAAATAACTTAGAGAACATAATAGATTTTAGCTCTATCGTTAAAGTGAGTGAAAAATGGGAACGACAATTACAGCAATTGAATCATTTTTTTGAGTGTATTGGAGGATCCGGTGATTCATCAAAGAAGAAACGTTTGGTATGGCGGCTCAATCCAGAAGATATTCAAAGTTTAACAGCTATTGCACAAAGTTTGAAATTGAATGGCACTTGGAGTAAGGGCAAAAAAATATCTCGCAAGCGGCTGTTTGAAAATGGCAGTTCGGCTGCGTTAGATTATTTGACTCTAGAAGATCACAAACTCATTCGTACCTTGAAGAAAAATCCTTATCGCTACTACGGTTCGGAGGACTACTATTGGGATCAGAATAAAACGTTACAGGCCCTGATTGGTCATCCTAGGATTTTCTGTGAAACTGCACCCGATGTATTTTCTGAGTTTGTAGAAACTTCCCCAGAACTTATTATCGAGGAAGATGACAAAGATTACTTTAAAATCAGTATGTCGCACCTATCGTCAACAGCTGAGGTCCTCATAGAACAAGAAACACCATCACGTTTCAGGGTTGTTGATTTTTCCGAGCAATTTTTGCCCCTGACGGATATTATCGGAAATCAGGGCTTAAAAGTTTCAGCATCTGCTAAAGAGCATGTTGTCAATATTATCCGCAAGGCGGCTCCAATTTTACCAATCCAGTCAGAGTTGGAAAGTGATGATCTTCCCACTGTAGAATCAGATCCTACCCCTTGTTTGCAAATGCTACCCATGGGGGAGGGGTTGCGGGCCAATTTGTTTGTGCGCCCCTTTACTGACAGTGGATGCTATCTACGGCCAGGTCAGGGTAAGCCGCTGGTTTTGTCAGAAATCAAAGGACAACATACCAGGGCACGTAGGGATTTAAAGCAGGAAGAGCAGCTGGTAGAGCAATTGCTTGAGAGCAGTTCTTGTCTGCGGCTGCGCAATGATGATAGCAATGAGTGGATATTTGAAAGGCCTGACGATTGCCTAGAGTTGTTAAGTGAATTGCAAAATTACCAAGGTTCATTGAAAATTGAATGGCCTGAGGGTCAGACCTTTGCGGTGACCAAGCAAATTTCGTTTAATGATTTCAGCCTCAATATTCGCCAGCAAAATGATTGGTTTGAAGTTCAAGGTGAGCTACATATTGGCGAAGACAAAGTGCTGGATATGCGCACATTGCTCGATTTACTCGAGTCGTCGCAAGGAAACTTTATACCGCTTGGAGAGCATCAGTTTCTTTCACTGTCCAAACATTTCAAAAAGAGATTGCAGGACTTGAAGGCCTTTAGTGAATCGACCAAGTCAGGGGCTAAGGTACACGGGCTTGGCAGCTTGACCTTGCAAGAGTTTGCCAGTGAGGCAGGCAAGGTTAAAAGTGACAAGCACTGGAAGGAAAAGCTCAAGGCATTGGCAGAGGTAGAAAGCTATCAGCCGCAACTGCCAACAACCTTGCAGGCAGATTTAAGGGACTATCAAGTCGAAGGTTTTGAATGGCTAGCGCGTTTATCAAAAGCAGGAATGGGAGCGTGTCTTGCTGATGATATGGGATTGGGTAAGACTTTGCAGGCTTTAGCCGTCATGCTGCCCCATGCTTCTCAAGGACCTTGTTTGGTGATAGCACCAACCTCCGTGTGTCACAATTGGGAAGATGAGGTTCGGAAATTTTCCCCAACGCTCAACACCCATACTATGCCTTTAAAAGGACGCAAAGAACGGGTTGAGTCCTTAGGGCCCAATGATGTGTTGGTTTGTAGCTACGGGATTATGCAACAGAGCGCAGAGATTCTACAGGAGAAATTCTGGCAGATGGTGGTTTTGGATGAAGCCCAGGCAATTAAAAACCCAGCTACCAAACGTTCGCAAGTGGTAGGCAAACTTCAGGGTCAATTTAAATTGGCGCTCACCGGTACGCCCATTGAAAATAATTTGGACGAATTGTGGAGTTTATTTCGTTTTGTAGCCCCAGGTTTGCTTGGGTCTCGGGAGTCATTCCGGTCTCGCTTTAGTATTCCAATCCAAAAGCATGGGAAAAAGCAAGTGCAGAACGCCTTACGTCTTTTGGTACAAACCTTTATTTTAAGGCGTACTAAGAACAAGGTTCTAACAGAGCTGCCACCGCGCACAGAACAGACTTTAGTTGTAGAGATGACAGAAGAAGAACGTTCTTTCTACGAAGCTCTGCGCCGCAAAGCTGTTGAACGCATTCAGGCTTTGGATGAAGACACCCAGGCGGGACAAAAGCGCTTTCACATCTTAGCTGAAATGACAAGGCTGCGGCAGGCTTGCTGCCATCCACAATTGATCACGGCTGGTGTTGCGGTAAAAAGCAGCAAGATGAAGATGTTACTGCGTCTGATTGACGATTTAAAACAGAATAACCACCAAGCTTTGATATTTAGCCAATATGTCAGCTATTTAAAGTTGGTTCGTAAAGAATTAGATGACCAAGGTATTAGCTATCGTTATCTAGATGGCAGCACCCCAGCATCAGCGCGCAAGCAAGAGGTCCACGCTTTTCAATCTGGGGAAAGTGATCTCTTTCTGATCAGTCTAAAGGCAGGAGGTGCAGGGTTGAATTTGACCGCCGCTGATTATGTCATTCACTTAGATCCGTGGTGGAATCCCGCGGTAGAGGACCAAGCTTCAGACCGTGCGCACCGTATTGGTCAAACTCGTCCAGTAACTGTCTATCGCTTGATTATGCAAAACTCGATTGAGGAAAAGATCATATCGCTGCACCAAACCAAGCGCGACTTAGCTGATGGATTGCTAAAAGGCAGCGATGTTTGGCAGCGCCTTAGTGAGGATCAATTGATCGAATTGATTCAGGAGACGCAAACCCCAGAGACACAGTTACTTCCAGACAAACAGGCAGCTTGAGATTGGTTGTTGAGCGCCTGCTTCGATAGATTTTCAAAGATAGCCAACAGGAATAGCAGTAACTTCTCGGGAAATAGGTACATCTTTTTCCACAAAGCAAATAACTGCGCCATGGCCAACCTTTTTCCCTAGTTTTTGCAGCAAATGAAAGTGCTTGGATGCGGTTCTAGATGGCCTTGCGGTCTTTTTAAATTCTACTGGATAAAAAGTCCCTCCTGTTTCAATGACGAGATCTACCTCCCGTTGATCGAGATCACGATAGTAGTAAAAATGCGGAGTTACGCCATTATGAAAATAGCTTTTAAGAATTTCGGTAAAGATATAGGTCTCAAGGATGGCACCAGACATTGCCCCCAGTTCTAGTGACTCAGGATTTGGCCACTTGGTAAGATAGCTACATAAACCGGTATCAAGAAAGTATAGCTTTGGTGTCTTGACAAGACGTTTGGTTACATTGCGATAATATGGTTGTAACAAATAAATAATTCCTGATGCTTCAAGGACCGAGAGCCATGCCTTTGCTGTCTTGTGATCGATATCTACATCACGCGCTAGGTTTGAGTAGTTTAAAAGCTGCCCTGTTCTTGCGGCAACAACACTAAGGAATTTACTAAAAGCTATTTCATCACTAATGTTTAAGATATCTCTAATATCACGTTGGATGTAGGTTTTGATATATGAGTTATAAAAAATATTTGAGGAAATTTTAGGATCTTGGGTTAATTTAGGAAAGGCGCCAAGCCAAATGCGTTCATAAACATCTATCAACGGTTTTGGCTTTGTCATGTTTTTTTTTGCGCTATTGATCCAATCAAGGGTTGGCAGAAAAGGCTCTGTTTTGTCATGACGCCCATCAATTTCTGCCTGGGAAAGTCCAAGCAGATCTATGATAGCCACACGGCCTGCAAGGCTTTCGGTTATTCCTTTCATTAAATGGAATTTCTGAGATCCTGTAAGCCAAAAAAGCCCCGACTTTTGTTCGCGATCGGCAATGATTTTAATGGCACTGAACAACTGTGGGGCGTATTGGACTTCGTCAATCAGTAAAGGTGGTTTGTGTGCTTGTAAAAAGAGAACTGGATCATTCTGCGCGATTTCTCTTTCCTGTAGGTCATCCAAGGTAACGTAATTACGATTTTGTTCTGCACACATTTTAAGTAGTGTGGTTTTTCCAACCTGACGCGGTCCTGTCACAAGCAAAACAGGAAAGGTCGCATCAACTTCTCTGACTGTTTTAGTAAGGCTGCGTTGTAACATTCTCTTAAGCCTCGTTTAATTGGGAATTCTATACCAAATTAAACGAAAAAAAACTATTTGGCAAACAAAAACTCGTTTAATTGGCAATGGCATCACCAATTAAACGAAGTTTGGGTGGTTTTATCTCAAGTTCGTGGGGTCACGAACTTGCACCAAACAAGTTTGATTCAGCTTTTGTATTCAACGTCCATATATGACGGCCGGGGTGGTGGTCTGAGGCTTTGCCTCGCTAGAGGATTGTAGCCCTAAACTGAAGTCGTCAATCAGATTTTTTATCCGTAGCTTTTGCTTTGGTAGCAGTTGCCTTTTTGGCAGCAGCTTTTTTCTCTACTGTCTTCTTTTCTGCTGGTTTAGCTTTAGTGGTAGCAGCCTTTTTAGGAGCAGCAGTAGCCTTCTTTGCCGGCGCCTTTTTTGGAGCGTCGGTTTCTTTTTTTGCAGCAATCACCTTTTTAGCTGGGGCTTTGGGCTTAGTTGTTGTCTTTGTTGCAGCCTTCTTTTCTACTGCTTTTTTGTCTTCAGGCTTTTTAGCTTCAGGTTTGGCTTTTACCGTTACCTTTTCTTCTTTGGCAGCGGTTTTCTTTGCTACACCCTTTTCTGCTACAGGTTTTTCGTCTTTTTTAACCTCAACTTTAGGCTTCTTTGCAGTCGCTTTCTTTGGCTTTTCTGTGGGTTTTTTCTCAACAGGCAGCATTGCGGCTTCAGCTGGTAGCTCAGCTGAGGCACCAATGTCAACACCAGCAGCAGTCATTTGTTCCTGCAGGCCATCTAGAATTGCTTGTGAGAACAGATCGCAATACTTGGTAATGGAGCGAATCGCATCATCATTTCCGGGGATGGGATAGTCAATGACAGTTGGATCACTATTGCTGTCCACAATACCAACGATTGGTACACCCAGTTTGCAAGCTTCTTTTACGGCTGTGTCTTCTTTGTTGGTATCAATGACGATTAACAAGTCAGGCGTTCCGCCCATTTCGCGGATTCCACCTAAAGCACGCTCCAGCTTGTTGTATGCACGCTGTAATTTTAAGCGTTCCTTCTTGGTTATGCCAGTCGTTTCATCAGCCAGTTGTTTTTCATATGAAGTTAAACGCTTGATTGATTGTGAAACGGTATTCCAGTTGGTCATCATTCCGCCGAGCCAGCGGTGATTTACATAATACTGCCCGCATTGCTGGGCCGCATTAGCAACAACATCTGAAGCCTGAGATTTTGTGCCTACAAACAAAACGCGTCCGCCATCTTTAACGACGTCTTGGGTTTTTTGCAAAGCCGTCTGTAGCATAGGGAACGTTTGCGCCAAGTCAATAATATGAATTTTGTTACGCACTCCAAACAAGTAAGGAGCCATCTTTGGGTTCCAACGACGAGGGTGGTGGCCGTAGTGAATTCCTGCTTCCAGCAGCTCACGCATAGTAAATGTGGGTAGTGACATATGTCTATCCTTTCTTTTCCGGTTATGCCTCCACAGGGGTGGTTGAGCAACATATATAGCCGCTTCAACACCGGAGCGAAGCCGTCAAGCGGCCCCGAAACCCTGTGTGCGATTTCTCCTTATGTATAGCGAATTTGAAGGGTGAATGCAAGGTATATTGAAGTGAAACCAGGGCTGTTCAGTGAAACCAACACGGCCGTCATCCTGAACGCTGATTTTCCGAACGTGCGACTGTAAGTCGCACGAATTGGAAAATCTTTGCGATTCA
>JBDLIP010000008.1 GCA_039714795.1 Pseudomonadota bacterium
AAATGAGTGAGCCGGGATCCAGTTTTTTAGTTTTGAGGGAAAAAATAATTGGATACCGGATAGCTCGATTTTGTGCCCAACGCCCTATATGCCCACTATACATGGGCACATAGGCAGCGTTGGACAAAATCTGCTTCCGGCATGACGGCCAAGACGGATCAAAGTACCTCTTATCCAAAACTCAGGTTAAATTAGTGCCATTCCTTAAAGTGTATACTTGGTTGATCCCAATTTCTCTTAAAAAATCTTCATCATGAGAAATAACGATCAGAGCTGCTGGATAATTGCGTAGAACCTCGATCATATGTTGCCTCGTTTCAAGATCAAGATTGTTGGTAACCTCATCCAATATCAGCAATTTTGGTGTACAAGCTGCAATTTGTGCCAAAGATAGGCGAGCTTTTTCTCCACCAGAAAGTTGTTTAACCGATGCCTCTATTTCTTCATTTTTGCGAAATAAAAAATCATTCAGATGACGCCGCACCTGTGCATGCGACCAGGAAGGCACAAGATCGTGTATTGACTCCAATACCGTAGATTCTGGGGGCAATGTCGCATAATGCTGATCGAGATATCCGATATCTTGTGTGTTTGGGGTATGCCAATCGCCATCTTTGACAACATTTGGATTTCCTACAATTGCTTTGATCAGAGTGGATTTCCCGCTGCCATTATCACCGTTTATAGCGATACGATCCCTTGAGGAAATGGAAAAGGTGATGTCGCGTAACATTGGGGCTTGGTTGCAATATCTAACTGTACCGTTGTGTGTAGAAACCAAAGTACAATCTCTGATTTGAGAAGCTGATATTGAAAATTTTGGTACAATTACCTCAGGCGCTTGCAAACTGGATAACTGCTCTACTAAATTCTGCCTTTTCTGCTCAATTGCGGCTTTCCTGCCTCCTGTTGTTTGTGCAGCCCGATTGGCCTTGGCTTTGCTTACAACAGTTGGCCATTTTCTTTGGTTGATACTTTTTTGTCCCTTAGCTTTACTTTTTGAGGCGCGATGTTGCTCTTTCATTAATACTCGATGCATGTCTTTTTTCTGAGATGCCAACTGCGATAGTTTTTGCTCAATTGCTGCACGCTTGATGTTGGCTTCACGCCTGTAATCGTCATAAGAGCCAGAAAACACCTGCACTTGGCCATCGATGATATGCCATAAGGTATCACTACAGTTGCGCAACAGCTCTTTATCGTGAGAGACTACAATGAGCGTTCCTTGGTACCCTGCCAACATTCGCATCAAGCTTTTGCGATTTTTGCTGTCCAAATGGTTGGTTGGTTCATCCAAAAGCAACACATTAGGATTCTTGGCTAACGCAGCAGAGATCGCTTTATTTAGGCGCTGTCCACCACTTAGTGAATCAAATACTTCAATGACTTGTGGAACATAGCCAAATTTCACATCGTTTGGGATATTAATGCTACCCGAAGTGGACTCAAACATCCCTTGCAATATTTTCAGCACAGTCGATTTCCCGCAGCCATTTTGGCCAATGATAGCAATACGACTGCCAAAGTGAATTTGGGTGGTGAAATTCTCAAAGCAGATTTTGTGAGGAAAAGAAAGACCAAGGTCTTTGATCGAAATTGGTTTATGCATCATATTTATCTCTTAAATTTGTTCAGGGGTAAGGTATAGTGGCCTATAGCAGGCCTTTTAAAATTTCACCCTAAAAGGGCAATTTTAAGAGAGATTGTCCATGACGCTGTTAAAACCTCGAGTTTGATGAGTTGGTTGATGTCATTGTCTGATCTACGCAGACACTGTTCTTTTAACTTAAGTAGTGTAGCCTATATGATTTGTCAAGGAAACTGATACCCCAAAATCCTTCACCAAAAAATTGATAATACCACTCTACCTGAATCGCATCAACGGTTTGGGTGCGCTGCGAGCTCACCAAACTTTCACCCAATGGGTGAAAGAACTTACCCCTTACTTGGGTAAATGAGCACTTTGAGTGCACCAGAAAACTAACAGTTTGATTCAGCTTCAGTATAACCAACAAAAAAATGGGATCCTGGACGTTGTATTTGGAATTCATTGGCCTTACCGGCCATGAACTCAAAATGCAACGTCCAGAATGACGGCCGAGGAGGTTGTAACCTCGATTTTAACCATCCTGAAAAAGACTCCTGACTCAAACGTTTTTCAAAAGAGCCCATTTGGTTCTTGTCAATCTTTCTGGAACACGATATGAAAATGGTATGTGACTCTTTAACGAAAGGTAATTTTTTAATCATGCGTATTTTTCTAACCGTTTTATGCCTCACTCTTGTACCATCAGTAACTCTAGCAGCAACTAAAAATACAGCACCAAAACAAATTGGTAAGTATGGTGACTGGACAGCTTTTGTGATGACCCAAAATGGGCGCAAAGTTTGCTATATGGCATCCTTTCCAAAGAAAAAAGAAGGAAAGTATACCAAGCGTGGTGATGTTTATGCGCTTGTCACTCACCGTCCCCGAGAAAACAGCTTTAATGTTGTAAGCTTGCAAGCAGGTTACCCCTTTTCAGAAGGGGCAACTGTTATTGCAACGATTGACGGTAAGCAACACAAGTTATTTGCTGAGGCTGAAACAGCCTGGGCCCCAAGAGGTTCAGACAAGCCCTTAACGACAGCCATGAGCCGGGGCGCAAACATGATTGTGACTGGAACCTCCAGGCGTGGTACCAAGACCAAGGATACTTACTCTTTGAAAGGTTCCTTGCAGGCGTTGCGGGCGATTAATAAGGCTTGTGGAACTCGGTAGGTTTAAACGCACCCACCAGAAACCCCCATCATTTTATGAACACTCCTCATTGTCTCTTGAGCTATTTTGTTAGCCTGTTGTGCTCCGGCTGCTAGAGTTGCATCAATAAAAGCAGGGTCCTTTAAGAGTTGTTCAATTTTTTTGCCAATGGGCCGAAGCTGCTCAACCAAAATTTCGGTTAAGGCTGGTTTAAAAGCAGAGAAATTTTGTCCTGCAAATTGCTGGCACACCTGTTGCCGGGGCACACCTGAAAGAGCAGCATAGATATTAACCAGGTTGTTGGCTTCAGGCCGGCCTTCCAAATCCGCCTCATTTTCTGGCAAAACATCTGCATCTGTTTTGGCTTTGCGGATTTTAAGGGCAATGGTATCAGCGTCATCTAGCAACAGAATCCGGGAAAAATCAGAAGGATCCGATTTGCTCATTTTGTTGGCCCCATCGCGCAGGCTCATCACCCGTGTGGCGGATCCAAAAATTTCAGGTTCCGGCAGCGGAAAATAATCTTGCCCGTGGCGATGATTAAAAGCTGCTGCAATGTCTCGGGACAGCTCTAAGTGTTGCTTTTGGTCGTCGCCTACGGGGACATGGGTAGCACGATATAGCAAAATATCTGCTGCCATCAATACTGGGTATGCATAGAGTCCAAGCGAGGCTTTTTCTTTGTGCTTGCCGGCTTTTTCCTTAAACTGCGTCATGCGGTTCAGCCAGCCCATTGGCGTCAGGCAGCCCAGTAACCAAGCGAGTTCACTATGACCTGGAACACTGCTTTGCTGGAAAATGGCAGATTTTTTTGGATTAATACCTGCGGCAATATAAGCGGCAGCAACGGATCTGATGCCAGAGCGCAATTCACTCGGTTTAATAGGCACAGTGAGTGCATGCAAATCGACGATACAAAACAGGCACTCGTGCTGATCTTGAAATGTGAGCCAGTTGCAGATGGCGCCGAGATAATTTCCAAGATGTAGATGGCCTGTGGGTTGAATGCCAGAGAGAATTCGATGCGTCACGTGTTTGCTCCTATAGGTAGCTCAGAGATCAGTTTCGTTGAAATTGTACCTTAAGTTCTCGAAAATCAAAAAGCTTTGTCATATATCCCAGCAGTGTGTACACACAAACACCACCACCGACCAACACCATCAACCCAAAAAGTCGCAAGGGCCAATTGTATGCCATCCAGGGCATCACTAGATATTTGGCAACTTCTAAATAGGTGCTCAAACCGATGCACGTGATGACAAGGTTAACGGCAAAACGCTTGAGTTTGGGTGTGAACACGAGAAACTTTCGTTTCCTTAGGGCGGTCGCCAACAGAACGACATTAACCCATGCAGCACTGGCGGTTGCAAGGGCAATGCCCACGTGATGAAAAGAGCGGATCAGAAGGAGGCTTAGGGCAATATCCACAGCTACAGAAATGCCGGCAAAAATAACCGGCGTAGTGGTGTTTTCTTGTGCATAAAAACTAGTATTAAGAATCTTGGTGAGCACATAGGCTGGAAGCCCCCAAGCGAGAGCCATTAGGGCATTGGCCGTTGCCTGACTCGACTGCGGATCAAATCTTCCATGCTCAAACAGGGTGCTGATAATAGGTTGGGCCAAAAACACCAGGCCAACGGTTGCTGGCATGGTGATAAGAAGAGCGTATTCAATGCCTTGATTTTGGCTATCTCTGGCATTGTCAAACTCTCCAGCACGCCATTGCTTAGATAATAGGGGTAACAATACAGTACTCATTGCCGTACCGATGACACTAAGAGGCAATTGAGTTAAGCGCTCAGCGTAATAGAGGTAGGACATACCACCGATGGGCAGTACTGATGCAATCAAGGTTGCAATCACGATATTGATTTGGTGGACACCTGATCCCAGTCCAGCTGGTCCCATGCGAGCAAGAAATTTTATGACGTGTGGAGTTAGGCGTGGTCGTCTAGGTTTGAGATTAAACCCTAAACGATAGCACGGTACCGATACCCACATCAGCTGGATGAGGCCACACCCAAGAATGGATAATGAGAGGATGATGCCTGGTTGCTGAAAGAGAGGATAAAGGCTTATCGAAAGCAAGAGAATAAAGATATTACCAGCCATAGGTGAAGCGGCAACCGCTGCAAATCTTTCAAAAGAATTGAGAATGCCCCCATAGAGTGCCGTAAGTGAGATAAAGAAAATAAATGGAAAAGTAATTTGAGAGAATTGAATCGCTAACTGCAACCGCTCCGGAGTGTGGCGAAATCCTGGAGCGCAAATCGGTAAGATCCAAGGCATCAAAGCGACAGTAGCTACCACAAAGATAATCAGAATTACGAGTAAAATCGAAAAAATGTCTTCTGCAAACTCTTTGGCTTTTTGTTTGCCTTGGGTGCGGGCAATTCCAGCAAACAATGGGATGAATGAGGCATTGAGTGCACCCTCGGCTAATAATCTGCGAAACAGGCTCGGTAGTTTAATTGCAACTACCAGGGCGTCCATTGCCGGACCTGCGCCTAATAGAAAAGCAATTAGAATGTCTCGGGCAAAGCCGCCGACCCGGCTACCTATGGTAAAACCACCCACGGTGGTCATTGAACGTAAAAGTTTCATAAACGTTTATAATCCTCCGTAATAAATTAGCATTGTCACTACTCATTTTTCACCTTACTCAACTTCGACCCTCAACCGCAAGTTTTCTTTTATTTCCCTAAAATCCAAGGCCTGCATCAGGTAAGCCCCAAAAACATAAGCTGCAAATCCGATCAGAATCAGACCAATAAGAGACAGAAAACGGCTAAGCTCTGAGGTCTGTTCCATGATGGCAAAAAAATAACTGCATGCACTGACAACAGCGACCATCACGAGACAGCTTGCCAAGAATCGTGGCAGCCTTTGGTAAAGCCGTCGATCAGGCAATAACAGCTTCGAATTTGCGAGTTGATATATCAACCAACCCGCATTCACCCAAGAAGCAAGAGCTGTTGCAAGAGCGATGCCGACGTATCCAAGGGGAAAGAACAGGATAAAGTTGAGAATAACATTGGCGATAACAGCAAGCACAGCAGCATGTAAGGGAATTTTGGTATTGTGATGGGCAAAAAAAGTTGTGGCAAACACTTTAACCATGACGTAGGCAGGAAGGCCTATGGAAAAGGCTGCAAGGCACTGGGCTGTGGCAATGGTTTCTGTTCTTGTGAATTTTCCACGTTCAAAAAGCGTGCAAATCATAGGCTCAGCCAGGAAAAACAAGGCAAAGGTTGCAGGAAAAATCAGGAAAAAGGAAAATTCGAGGGAGCGATTTTGTGTCTGACGAGCATCAACTTTTTTTCCCAACTCAAGTTGTTGCGAAAGAGCCGGCAGTAAAGCTGTGCTAATGGCCACACCGACCAAACTTAGCGGCAGCTGAATCAAACGATCGGCATAGACAATGTAGGAAATGGCTCCAGCCGGCAAGTATGACAGAAAGATAGTCCCGATCAACATGTTGACTTGCACTACTCCTGCAGCCAGACTTGCCGGCAACATTAATGACATCAGGCGTCGAACAGGTTCCGTGAGCCGTGGAAAATTCAACTGAATTTGAATGCAAGACCTGCGGGTTTCAAAGCGCACCCAAGCCAGCTGTCCGATACCCGCCAGAGTCACAGCCCAGGCAATGGCGTGCCCTGGAGTAGGTAGTTGTGTTGCAAAAAATACCAGAGCAAAGATCATGGTAATATTCAATATGACGGGTGCAGCAGCTCCAACTGCAAACCGGTGCAGCGAGTTTAAAATGCCAGTAAACAGTGCTGCAATAGAGATAAGGAGAATATAGGGAAAGGTGATGCGGGTGAAATAAACCGTCATCTCAAAGCGTTCAGGTGTTTCAGAAAAACCTGGGGCAATCACATACATCAGCCAGGGAATGGTAATTTCGACAAAAACAACCAGGGCAATGAGGATAAAGGTTAGCATAGAGTAAATTTGTGATGCACATAAACAAGCTGCACTCTGGCTTTCACGCACCAACAGCCTTGAGAAGGTGGGCACAAAGGCAGCATTAAATGCCCCTTCGGCAAACAAACGTCTAAAGAAATTGGGAAAGCGAAAGGCGACAAAGAAGGCATCTGCAACAGGGCCAGCCCCTAAGATTGATGCAATCAAAATATCACGCACAAAACCCAAAATACGGCTAAGTACGGTAAAGCTGCTGACAGTGATGATAGAGCGAACCAGTTGCATGGGTTCCTACTGTAAGGTATTTGCCAGCAATTATAAATGGGGAAATTTTACTCGCCAAATTTTCTAGCGACGGCCTTCTTTTTTCCCTTTAAAAATTGCACTATCAAAAGAAGCGCTGGGTCTTTTGGCTCCACCTGGGCTGTTCTCGCAACCGCTCAGTACAAAGACAGTGCTAATGATAGCTGCAAAAAACGCTGTTGGATAAAATTTTTTTATCTTTTTATAAGTCATTATCAAAATCCCCCCTGTGTACTATTACAATATTATTGTAATATTATTTTTGTTAATTTGTTGTTAATATGGTATATTGTAATATTTATATAAAATCTGAAATCAGGTTTACTTGAAACTACTCTCATGCGTGATTCAAAGTTGCCCTTCCAGTCCAGTGAAAACGGTTTGTTCTTAAACCTCCATGTGACAGCAAAAGCGTCCAGAAATTGCATTGGCCCAGTCGTTCAAGAAGCTGATGGTCGTATGGCGCTCAAAGTATATGTTACAGCTGTACCAGATGCTGGAAAGGCGAATGCTGCTGTGATAGAGTTACTCGCCAAGGTGTGGAAGATCCCTAAGTCAGCTTTTGCAATTGCTCGAGGAAGCACGCATCGCCGAAAAGTTTTTGAAATCTCAGGTGACTTACAGGCGTTACAACACAAGATTCAGTTGAGTTTGTTCAAGGAGAGTTCATGAAAATCGCACTTGTCGTCGATGACATCGTTTATAATCGCGAGCTTTTCGCGCGTCACCTTGAATCGCTTGGATTTAAGGTGCTACACGCCGGCAATGGTCAAGAAGCACTTGAAATCTTAAGACGTACAAAGGTGAGTGTCTTGTTGTTGGATCATTTTATGCCAATTATGACCGGTTTAGATCTTTTGCAAGCCATAGCCCTTGAATTTCCTGATTTTGCCACACCTGTCATTATGATGAGTACTACCCAAAGCATTAACCGGCTTGCTGTTGCCGAAAGGGGAGCTTGGGATTGGGTGGAAAAACCTGCCTCACTTGCTGCGATTCGAGCCGTGTTGCAGCGTGTAGGCGTGTTCGATTATTAAAAACTTAATGTAACCTGAATTTTGGATAAGAGGTGCTTTAATCTGCATCTGCCGCAGGGCTGTTCAGTGAAAATGGGCTACTATAACTTAATAACTAAAACAATATTTGCAAAAGTTAATAAATGCTTAATAATTTATTTGTTATAATAAATATATCAGAGTAATACTTTGATTATTTATTTTTTAATTGAAAATTAGGTGATGTTATGAGTGAAATAAATGGTATTAACTACAATACTAAATTAATTATCACGGATGTGATAATAGAAAATTACCAGTTTGATGTCAGCACGGGTGAAATTACGCTCCACGATTCCACCGAACCTGCTTTTTTCACCGTTGAGCAGCCGGGGTTGCTATTGGCTTCAGAAACAACAGCCCCAGGGATTGCGCCGCGTCAGCCACTCCAACTTCCGCCAGAATCACCTGAGGTAGCTCCAGAATCTCCAGTTGAGGTTGAACCTGAACCTGAAGTTGAAGCTGAACCTGAAGTTGAGCCAGAAGCACCTCCAGAACCTGGAACCTCTCAGTATGTTTTCACATTTTCCAGCCAATTGACAGCTCCAGGCACCCAAGCAGGAGATGCACAACAGGCAATGTTTGCTGAGGCAAATGTTTCTCCATTTGGAAGAGTCATTATTGGTAATGATATTCCAGGTCTATTTCCTGGGCCTTTCATTGGATTTGAGCCGTTTGAAGTAATAGAACGCGAAGAGTTTGAAGCTCCTCTTGAAGACGAAGACGTTCCAGAGGAGGTTTTTGTTGCTGTCCCTGTTGTAGTCGAGGAAGAGTTATGCCCTGACATTCCAGGCATTGAACTGATTTTAAACAACATGGATTCTACCACAACAACGGGGTTAGCCTCTGTTCAGGGGCCAACTTTTGTTGACCCAGCAGGCAATGCAACACCACTAATAGGTTTAGAAGAGGAAACAAGGATTTTCGTGGATGCGACAAATCCCATCAATCCCACCATTCTTTTAGGGGCTGGGGTGCCAATAGAGGTTCCTGTAGACGTCTTTTCATTCGTCATTGGCAGTGAATTCAATGACATTTTGATTGGCCGTATTGCACCATTAGAGAGCTTTGAATTATTTTTTGCCGGGAATGGGAATGACCTCTTGATTGGTGAAAAGCGCTTAGGCATTCAACAAATCGAGGAAGTTGAAATTTTCACAGATGTTGCAGGGCTCATTGATCTGCTTGGGCTAGATTCTTCACGTTATCCCGGCGGCGATAATGTGGGAAGTTTGCAAGACAGCCTGCATGGCGAAGATTGTAATGACACGATTTTTGGTGAATATGAAACTTTGGGTCTTGCGCTAGAGGATCAGCATGTTGTTGTAAAGGTGGCAGAGCCTGAGCCACCGGCAGATGAAAAAGAGCAGCGCACCTTACCGCCTTTGCAGTTGACTGGGCAAAATTTGTTAACTGGTGGCAGTGATAACGATACAATTGCTGGCAATATTGGAAAAATTGAATTTACTGCAAGCGGGGATACTTCAGCCGGAGAATTCACTGATTTTTTTGAATATGCTGGTGTCATTAATTTATCTGATATCGACGATATTTCAGAGGGGCAACTATTTTTATTTTTTGAATTTTCACTGGTTGCAGTTTCAGGTGTATCATACCAATTTGCAGCAGATCAAATCTTTGGTGATCAATCTCAACCTCGCGATGGCGCAGGACTTATTGACGCTGAACGTCCCGGTCAAGATAATCTTACAGGTGATGTCTTTGACGTTACCTACACTAGCACCAATGTTGTTGGCCGAGCATTTGAAGAATTCATTGAACACTACTCAGTTGTTGGGCAGTTACCTGATGATTTTCTTTTCGATCTCGAGAACCAGCCAGGAAGTTTTAGTAACCTACTAGTATTTGCTGGAGATCGTATTGAAGGAGGAGACGAAAACGACAAAATTCGCGGAGATTTTGCTAATATCACCTATACGGCCCAATTTGCAGGAGTTGCTTTAGGTGACCTGGGAGGAGTGTCTTCTTCAGCTCAAGTTACAGGTGTTCATGATTTCATCCCAGAAAGCCAAAATGTGCTGCTGGGTGGAGAAGGCGATGATCAGATTTGGGGTAACGGCGAACGAGTCACGGCAATCGCAATCAGTGCTCGAACAGAAGCTCTGGAGGAGGCAATCTCTGAAGCAATCGTCGATGTGCAACAGCGGTATTCCGGTGATGCTATCGGCGGAGATACAGGCGACCCAACGAGTGGTTTTGCTGGTCTTGGAGATGGCACGGGCAACGATCTCATTGTCGGTGATGTTGGAACACAAGAATATCGGGCCACTGCACAATCGGCACACGTCGAGTCTATTTTTTCTCCTTTTCTGGCAACAACGATGGCTGAGGTTAGAGGAGATATTACCTATGGAGCTGATGATATTTGCGGTGATGGCTGTGCAGGAAATGAAACAGCTGCTCAGGGAACCGGAAATGACACAATTTGGGGCGATGAGCAAACTTCATTTTGGGAGGCCTTAGCTGAATCAGCACGTATTGATATCTCATCTCCTAGTAGTTCTAGCTCCAGAAATGCATCTGTCACTGTTGTAGCAATGCCTTGGGTGACTTATGGGAGTGATCAAATTGTAACAGCCGGAGGAGAAAATGTTGTTTATGGCGACAGTCAAAGTGCAACAGTAAGCCTTAGAACAGCAAGATCTGAAGTGGTGGTTTTGTCGGGAGAAGGGTCCTTCCTGAATAATGCGACAGTTGCAGCGACAAGTTCTGCCATGCTTAGTGCATCCTATGTCTTGGGGGCAAATTTTATTGATGCCTTTGGGTCAGAGTCGGGCAACGTCTGGGGTAACATGGAAGAGCTGATATGGGAAGCAGGAGCCGCTGGATCCCATGTTGAAGGTGGAGGGACAGGTAACACCTATACTGCCTCGACACAAATTAATATTATAGGTAGTGAAATCTCAGCAGCAACCCGAGGGGAATCGTCTATAAATGACATCATCATCGGCTTGCAAGGAATACAAAACACGGTCGGTGATATTGCAACTCTTCGCATTACCGCTGCTGTTCTAGCTGATACCACATCAGCACTTGTTGGTGCAGGAAATAGTGTCGGTGTTGATACAAGCTATCAGGCAGCTTCGCAAATTAATTTTGGCACTGCCGATGAACCAATAGCCATCACTTTTGGCAACGATCAATTTGCGGGGCTAGAAAACAACATTTGGTTGGATATTAAAACCATTGACATTGATCTTAAATCCGGTCCTGCAATCGCCCAAATTGCCAATTTAAGCATGGCTGAATCTCTCGTCACTTCGCGTAATGTCAACATTAACTTTGGGGATGATGTTGCCAATTTCCTTGAAGGAGGCGAATTTATAGGCCCTGCCGCTGACAAGGTTATCTACGCTGATTTTGAAGAAATGATATTGAATTTTCAAGCTGGAGACAGCGCACTTGTGGGTAATCCCGATGATATAGGTAACGATGTGATCGCCAGATCCAGAGTTGACGTAGAAGATTTTACTATTACAACCGGCGTGGATACTGGATCTGGTGCAGACGGTGCATTAGAGATTGGCCGTGGCAGCGATATGTTCTTTGGTGAAGGTAAAAATATAACGATTGTCCTGCAATCGGGCATAAGCACGGTCGGAGATGGGAGTTCGCCTTCGAATGAAATGGCGGCAGAAGATGAAATGATCACCAGAGCGGAATCAACCGTCAATGGCCGGTTTGACCTTATCTTCCAACCAGAAAAAATTGACGTTGGAGGATCAGGCCTTCAAGAAGACGGCAATGATCTGATCGTTGGTGATGTTCAAGGGGTAACTCTAGAATTCTTGGCTAGTTTTGCTGCAACGGGAGACGGCAACTTAAATAGGGTTGATGCCAGTGCAACTTCCATTGGCTCAAACATCACTTATGGCAATGATGAAATCTCATCTGGAACTGGTGATGATATAGTTGAATCTGATGGCCGGCAATTGACCTACCGAGTGATTGCAGGCACAGCTATTGCAGGTGATGGCGATTTTAATACGGTTTTAGCCGAAGCTAAAGCTGAGAATATCACGATTATGACCGGAGATGATGTTGTAGATGCCGGCTCAGGTAATGATATTATCCGAGGCGATCCTGATATTTTGTTCGAAGTCAAAGGTGGAGTCGTTGTTTTTGGAACAGGCACTGATAATAACGGTTCCGCCGAGGCAATTGCCATTGGTAATATTATTACCTTGGGTTCTGATATCATCATTTCAACTGGAACTAATACTGTTTTTGCTGACAGTGAAATATTTGAGTTCATTGTCGAAGACGGCACAGTAAATGGTATTGCAACTTTAGGACCCAATACGATTATTGAAGGCAATAAAATCAGCTTTGGTGATGATACGATAATTGATGGTGAAGGTGATAGTATGCTGTTTGGTGATCCGGTACAGGTACAAATTCCTGAAAGCATTTCCGAGTGGGACGGAGAGGGAGAAGAACCGGATCAATACATCAAATGGGGCGATGATACGTTCATTCCCGGTGCTGGCAATGACATCATTGATGGTGGTCAAGGCGTTCTTGACAGTGATACGGTCAGTTATGAATACATTACAGATCCCACTCAACACGTTGAGGTGAATCTTGGTGACATTGTTGTTATAAACGGCGGAACCTTTGTTGAATCCAAAGTTTTAGGCGATACTGGGGATATTTTAGAAACCGATCTTTTTGTTGTCCATAATGATTTTAGTAGCATTGAAAATATTACTGGCAGCCTTGGTGACGATATTTTGATTGGTGACGTTCGGGGTAATGTCCTTGACGGTGGCGACGGTGCTGATCTACTCATTGGTGATTTACTAGAATTTAAATGGGAAGTCATCGCTGGAGATAATACTTCCGCTGAATCTAGTAATAATTCAGTCTCCTTTGGCGGAGATACTCTCATTGGTGGCCTTGGAAATGATGTCCTCATTGGTGATGTGGAGATGTTTATTTGGACTATAAAAGGTGGTACAGCCATCGCTAATGGTATCGATCTCACTATGGATATCAGAGCTGATGCCAGTGCGATGTCCAGTAATAATACTGTTAGCTTTGGTGACGATATCCTTAATGCAGGAGGTGGGGATGACTTCCTCATTGGAGATGTGAAAACATTTACCTGGACCATAATGGGAGGAATGGCAATCGATAATAGTATTGATTCGAATGATGATCCAGAAAATGAAGAAGAAGATGCTGATGCTCGAGCTTTTTCCCAAGAGAATACACTTGTGTTTGGGAATGACGACCTCAATGGAGGGGTCGGAAATGATCATCTTATCGGTGATGTAGAGAAATTCGATTGGATGACGATGGGCGGAGAGGCAACTGTTACAATGAGTGATCCAGATTTTAATAGAGACGCTACTGCACGTGCCTTTTCTGACGAGAATGATCTTACTTTTGGCGATGATGATCTGGATGGTGCTCAAGGAGATGATAATCTTGTTGGCGATGTGCAAGAATTCAATTGGAGTGTGATCGGTGGAATGACGGATGTCCCTGTTCCTTTGTCCCGTGCTTCTACCTCAGCAAGATCTCGTGATAACACAATTACATTTGGGATGGACACCCTAGACGGAGGCGAAGGAGTGGATTACATTATTGGGGATGTGGGTATCTTCAATTGGAACCTAAAGGCAGGAATGGCAACGTCTACCGGTAACGTTTCTGCTCTTGCTAGTACTTCTTCTGGTAATTCAACGATTATATTTGGGAACGATGGGCTCAATGGAGGAGCCGGAAATGATCATCTTGTTGGTGATGTGAAAGAATTTAAGTGGGATCTGCAAGCTGGCATTGCCTTTGGTGATAACCAAGTCGCAAATCAAGAAATCCTTGGCGTTACTACTAATGCCAGTTCTTTTGAGAATATGCTTCATTTTGGCAACGATGTCCTAGATGGTGCTCAAGGAGATGATCATCTCATTGGTGATGTAGAGTTCTTCGTTTGGAGTCTTATCGGTGGAATGGCAACTGCTGGCGGTAATGCTGAGGCTCTAGTTGAAGTTATAGCCAGCACTATGGCCGGCGAAAATACTTTAACTTTCGGCAATGATATGCTCAATGCCGGAGACGGGAATGATAATCTGATCGGTGATGTAGAAAAATTCGATTGGGTGACAATGGGCGGGGAGGCAACTATCACCATGAGCGATGAAGAGGATGATAGAGATGCCGATGCCCAGGCTCTTTTAGAACGCAACACACTTATGTTTGGGGACGATGAACTCAATGGAGGAGCTGGAAATGATCATCTTGTTGGTGATGTAGAATTATTCGTTTGGAGTCTTACTGGTGGAATGGCGACTGCTGGCGGTAATGTTGGGACTTTAGTCGAAGTGACAGCCAGAGCTAGGGCCGTTGGAAGTACTTTAACTTTTGGCAACGATATGCTCAATGCCGGAGACGGGAATGATAAGTTGGTCGGTGATGTACAAACATTCAATTGGAATTTGCAGGGAGGAATTGCGCCTGCTACTGGAGAAGCTGCTACTGTTGTGATCAGATCTAGTGTCCAAGTTTTTTTCGAAAGAAATATGGTTACCTTTGGCGATGACATCCTCAATGCTGGAGACGGTCTCGACCATATCATCGGTGATGTAGAGAAATTTGATTGGGTGGTAATGGGCGGAGAGGCAACTGTCACCATGAGCGATGAAGGGTTTAGTAGAGATGCCAATGCCCGGGCTTTTTCAGAAAGCAACACACTTATATTTGGGGACGATAAACTCAATGGAGGAGCTGGAAATGATCATCTTGTTGGTGATGTGAAAGAATTTAGATGGGAGCTGCAAGCTGGTATCGCCTTTGGTGATAACCAAGTTGCAGACCAAGAACCCCTTGAAATTGGTATTGAAGTCTTTTCTATTGAAATTGAAGATATGCTTCATTTTGGCGACGATGAACTAGATGGTGCTCAAGGAGATGATCACCTGGTTGGTGATGTAGAATTATTCGTTTGGAGTCTTACCGGTGGAATGGCGACTGCTGATGGTAATGCTGGGGCTCTAGTTGAGGTGAGAGCCTTAGCTGCAGCCGGGGCCGGCGAAAATAATTTAACTTTTGGCAGTGATATCCTCAATGCCGGAGACGGTCTCGACCATATCATCGGTGATGTAGAGAAATTCGATTGGGTGACAATGGGCGGAGAGGCAACTGCCACCATGAGCGATGAAGGATTTAGTAGAAATGCCGATGCCCGGGCTCTTTTAGGAGGCAACACACTTAGATTTGGGGACGATGAACTCAATGGAGGAGCGGGAAATGATCGTCTCATTGGGGATGTGGAGATCTTCAGCTGGAGCCTTACTGGTGGAACATCAGTCGCCACTGGCGGCGATGCCATAGCCATAGCTGTGGCTGAAGCAATAGAAAATAATATCACCTTTGGTGATGATCAACTCAACGGAGGTCTAGGCAATGATGAAATGTGGGGTGATGTTAGGGAATTTGCAGTGACCTTGGATGAAACCGATGGTCCAGTGATCTTTGAAAACAACAGCCTTACCTTAGGTCAAGATACATTTATCTTTGATCTTGACACCAACTTTGGTGATGATGTCATCGGTGATTTTGATACATTGGGTGGAGACGAAGGAATCCCATCTGATCTCAGTGGAATATTTGTTGGCTTTCCTGAAGGAATGGATGGCAACTCACTTTCCCGTACAGATGATATCCTGCAATTTGCAACCACGGATAATACATTCGATCTAGGTAATCTTCTCGCCATATCGCAGGTTGTTGATGATGGCGCTGGTGCAGCAAAATTAGAGTTTGATCTGGATGAAGATGATGACTTTGATGATGCCTCTATCACCTTTGCCAACATCGACTTTATTGCAGGTGCAAACGTTATAACCGATTATGTTGATGCTTTGCAGATTGTAACACCTGCATAAAACGTAACTGCTCGGGTTACTTACGTTCTGTTAAGACTCGATGGGGCATAGTATACTGAAGCTGAATCAAACCGTTGGTTTTCTGATACGCTCAAGGTGCTCATTCATCAGTGTAAACTACGCGCTTTTTGCTTTCATAAAACTCAACGTTTTGATTCAACATGGGTATGAAAAGAAAACGTTGGTAAGGAAGGTTTCATTGTCGCTGCAACCGATCAGTGGGCTTGCAAAGATTGCAGAGCAATTTGATGTTTATTTCATTGACATCTATGGTGTGATCCATGACGGTACCTCTATTTATCCTGGTGCATTGCATTGCCTGGAGGCTTTGGCACTGGCTGGAAAATCTGTGCTTTTGCTTACGAATACACCGGCTCGTTCCCAGGTGATTGTCAAAAGACTTGAGACGATTGGTATTCCCCCCTCTCTCTATCAACACGTGATTTCTTCTGGAGAAGTAGCTTATCGCCACATTATTGAGCGCTCTGACAGTTGGTATGCTCGGCTGGGTGATCATTGCTATTTTATAGGACCTTCGCATTCCAGTCTCTTGGAAGGGAGCGCGGTTCGCTTGGTGAGCGATATTGATCGGGCTGATTTTATCATTGCAGCAGGTCCAGATGATTGGCACACGCAACTTGCTGATTATGAAGAAACTCTCCAGCAGGCTGTGGTAAAAAAGTTACCGCTTATATGTGCAAATCCCAATCGAGGCAGCTCGTTGAAAGTTCAAGCTGGGGATATCGCGCATTTCTATGAGACATTAGGGGGAGAAGCGCATTATCACGGGAAACCCTATCTCACTTTTTATGAGACCGCACTAAACTGTTATCCGCAGATTGACAAAAACCGTGTATTGGTTATTGGTGATGCACTTGAGGTAGATATTAGAGGAGCGCTTGCCATGCAGCTTGCGTGCGCTTGGGTGACGGGTGGTTTGCATAGCTATGAATTGGAGGCTGCACACGGGATTCCTGCCGACGAAAAGGCTGTGCGTAAGACATGTGACGCTTACGGCTCTGTTCCCGATTACACAATTCCTGGATTGATTTGGTAAGAGGTAAGCGATATATTGGATACAGATGGTTCAGCAAATTTCACACACATC
Source organism: Pseudomonadota bacterium (assembly GCA_039714795.1). Lineage (NCBI taxonomy): Bacteria > Pseudomonadati > Pseudomonadota > Pseudomonadota bacterium. The sequence goes on from JBDLIP010000008.1 coordinate 17,050, forward strand.
ATGCGCTGCGGGTATAGCAGTATAAGAAAATGTCTTTTTATCTGATTTTTTCATCTCTGCTCATCTTTATTTTACTCATTCTATCGTCATTCTTTTCTGCTGCGGAAACTGCGGTGATTGCTTCCTCAAAAGCTCGTCTTTATAACTTGGTTAAAGAGGGAAACCGCCGGGCAAAGATTGTTGTTCGTTTGCGGAGAAACATGGGGCGGCTCGTGAGTTCGCTGCTGGTTGGCGGGACACTTGTTAATATTACAGCTGCAACGCTCACGACCGGTGTATTGGTGCGCCTGTTTGGTGACGCAGGGGTTGCTTACGCGACCTTTTTAATTGGTGTATTGATTGTTTTTTATGGCGAAGTGATGCCAAAGATCTATGCGATCAATAATCCAGAAAAAACCGCTATTCGTTTTTCTGGACTTTTACGAATCGTGACAGCTGCTTTAGCGCCACTGACCCATTTCATTGAGTGGGTTGCTCGCTTGACTCTACAGTTCTTTGGGGCAAAAGTGCAAACCGATGAGCGTATTACAGCCTCAGTTGAGGAACTGAAAGGACTGATTGAACTGCATGAAGGGCCAGGCAAAGAGATGACTCATCAGCGTGATATGCTCCGCAGCATTCTCGACTTGGCGACCGTAGATGTGGATGAGATTATGACGCACCGAAAAAACGTGCTGACGATTGATATTCAAAAAGGCAGCGAGGCCATTATTGCAGAAATGTTGCAGTGTCCGTATACACGTGTTCCCCTGTGGCGTGATGATCCAGATAACATTGTAGGAGTTCTTCATGCCAAAGCCTTGTTCCGGGCTTTGCAATCTGTAAAAGGTGATGCTGCCAAAGTAAATTTATATGAAGTGGCAACTAAGCCGTGGTTTATTCCAGAAACCACCTCGTTGCTGGATCAACTGCAAGAGTTTAGAAAACGACGCGAGCACTTTGCGCTTGTGGTGGATGAATATGGAGCTCTTATGGGAGTGGTCACCCTTGAAGATATCCTCGAAGAAATTGTCGGAGAAATCGTTGACGAGCACGATATTGAATTACCTGGCGTGCGTGTTTCGCAAAACGGTGCGATTGTTGTTATGGGTACGGTGACAATTCGTGACTTAAACCGACAATTTGATTGGAATTTGCCTGATGAAGAAGCCGCCACTATTGCAGGCTTGGTCTTGCATGAAACTCGTCAAATCCCCAAAGTGGGGCAGAAATTTGTTATCCATGGTTTTCAGGTGGAGATCTTGAGGCGCCAAAGGCAGCAGATTACTTTGTTGCGCATGACTTCCCAGGCAGGAAAAGAGGACACAGAGCTTATTTAGTAGCTTGATGTATCCCTAATGGTGCTTTTCCTGTCCATCATGGGTGGCAGCCTTGATCTTTAACGCGTGGATAGGATCAGGCATCAGCTCATTAAGGGCAGCATAGATCAGGCGATGTCGTTCTACTCGATTCAGATTTTGAAACTTTTGACTGGCAATTTGCACCGCAAAATGGCTTTCTCCCGTTGCAGGTGTTTGGGCATGCCCCTGATGTTTGTGGGACTCATTTGTGATCTCTAAAGTGGCATCAGGAAAATTTTGATGCAAAATATCAAAAATTTGCTGTTCAACCTTCATAAATACCTTGGAATCTTGATCATGATTTACTATATTATACCTAGATAGGCTCGAGACTGAAGAAGTTTTTTGGCCATTGTATTGTTGCGTCCCCTTCGTCTAGAGGCCTAGGACATCGCCCTCTCACGGCGGCAACAGGGGTTCGAATCCCCTAGGGGACGCCAATTAATTTCGTTTTATTTTTTCCAAACAAACTTGACATTTCAAGCTAGATATGTGACAAATGCCATTATCATGGTCGGTGCAGTGCATTGTATTGATTGCAAATTTTTAAAAGAATTCTAACCGTAACATTTAGGTGACTTAAAGATGTATGCCGTAGTTGAAGCTGGAGGAAAGCAGCACCGGGTTTCACCAGGTGATGTGATGATTGTAAACCGTCTTACTGGGGAAAGTGGGGATCAGATTGATTTACCCAATGTGTTGATGCTCGATGATGGAAAAAAACTCCAGGTTGGCAGTCCTTTTCTTGCAAAGACTGCAATCCAAGCCGAAATTCTTGAGCAAAAACGCGGTAAAAAAATTATCGTGTTTAAGAAAAAGCGCCGTCAGGGCTATCGCCGCAAGCACGGTCATCGCCAGCATCTAACGGTTTTGCGGGTGCTGGACTTTGCAGGAAGCGGTGTTGCGGCAAAAACACAAAAGGCCACAAAACCAGAAAAACCGAGTGCGGCTGCCGAGGTCAAGGAGGCACCTGTTAAGCAGGCTACTCCAACCAAAAAGCCCGCAGAAAAGACGGCAGCAGCTAAAAAGGAAGTGAAAGCAACTGCTGCAAAGGAAGCAAAGCCCAAAAAGGCAGCAGCACCGAAAAAGACAACCACCGCGGCAGCAAAGCCAAAGAAGCCTTCTAAGGTCCAAGATGCCAAGGACAAAGCGGCCAAGGACAAAGCGGCCAAGGCAAAAGAGGAGTAACATCATATGGCACACAAGAAAGCTGGCGGAAGTTCACGCAACGGTCGCGATTCACCGGGTCAAAGACTGGGTGTGAAGAAGTTTGGTGGTGAGAATGTTCTGGCGGGTCATATCCTGGTGCGTCAACGTGGGACGCAGTTTTTTCCTGGCGATAATGTTGGCATGGGAAGAGATCACACTCTGTTTGCCACCAGCCCGGGAAACGTTCAATTCAAGCACGGCAAGGGTGGACGGACATTTATTTCCATTGTTGAGGCTTAATTAATCTTAGTTTTGGAATAAGAGATATACTCTCGTGAAATCAAAACCTCTAGTTTAATGATAGCGAGAAACGTGCAGTTTACTTGGGTAAATGAGCACTTCGAGCGTATCAGGAAACAGAGGTTTTGATTTCACTTCAGTATAACTGCACTTTCTGCCCACGGACCGTCATCCTGAACGCTGATTTTCCAAACGTGCGACTAAAAGTAGCGCGAATTGGAAAATCTTTGCGATCTATTGAGAGTCATCCCGGACTTGATCCGGGACAGGATCCATTTCCAACCCAATCATTTTCTTCAACTACTTTGGCCACTCTTCTCTTGGCTTTCCATTCAGATAAATGACGTTCTCACGAGGGTCCTTTAGAGACTTTTGTTTTTTCTTTTCAATAGCCTGTTTTTCTTTTTCCGCACGCACCCGTGGCTTGGCGCCATTGAAGATTTCTTGCTGGTCTTGAGTTAACCTAATTCCACTTTTGCTATCCAGATCAATCGTATAGGCAATCAGCGGAGCGCTGGCTACCAGGATAACAGCAAGGGCTAGAATTGCAAACCGGCTTTTCATCGTGTTTCTCTTTGAGCTTGGTCACTTTCTCTATTGTCCGTTTTGTGGATGAAGAAAGCGTTAAACGCTTGTAATTGCTCAACCGGGGGTTCAAGGAATCCAGAATCTATGCGGGTTTGATAGCTTTGTTTGGCTGATGGAAAATTTTCATCCGCATAAAATAAGGGGTTTCCAGACCCCGGTTAAGCAATTACAAAACGCTTTTCATTATAAATTTTTAGAAGTTTTGACACTCTCGATTAAAAAGATGCACGATACTCTTTTGCAGGGCTTGGAGCTAATTAGAATGGCAATAGCTCTTCTACCGGCGCAGTGGGTATGCCTTTTTTTTCGAGCTTACCTTTTTGTGCTTCAGGTATAAGTTCTTTTATTGTTGGTTTTTCACCAGCTCCCATTTTTTTAATCCCTTCTGTTGGGATTCCTTTTTGTTCTAGCTTACCTTTATATTTTTCCGGAACAAATCCTTCTAATGAAGGCTTTTCACCAGCTCCCATTTTTTTAATCCCTTCTGTTGGGATTCCTTTTTGTTCTAGCTTACCTTTATATTTTTCCGGAACAAATCCTTCTAATGAAGGCTTTTCACCAGTTCCCATTTTTTCAAGATTTTCTATTGTAAGGCCCTTTCCCTCTAGCTTCTTCATTTGTTTCTCGGGGATAAATTCTTTCATCTTCCCAAATCCAGGTATATCCTTTGGCGCTCCTTTTGTTGTTTCGCTTCCAATCACCTTCTCAGCGACTTCTCCGCCAACAATAGCAGCTGGACCAATTGATTGTGCAGCATCGCCTACAATCAGCAATCCTCCAAGCAATGCGCTGGCAAAAAACAAATATGATTTTATTGTAATATTTTGCATTTTTCTCTCCTCTAGTTAAACATTAATAACTATCACACTTATTATTGTAATAAAAAAAACCTAATAAAACGTTAATTTTATCCTATATTGCTTGTAAGTATGCTATTAAGTATGCCATTAAGTATACCATTTTATATTTGTTACCAATTAGACTGATTTTTGTTGCTATTGTGTTGCAGGTTTACTAAAATGTTGTTTCAGAGTAAGAGGTATATCGAAATCACAGATGTTTATCCAAATTGAAGAAACCCCAAATCCAGCGACGTTAAAATTTCTGCCCGGCAGAACAATCCTTGAGGCGCAAACCATTGATTTCCCTTCAGCTGAGTCAGCGCGCATTTGTCCGCTTGCGCAGCAATTATTTGCTATTGAGGGTGTTGCGGGTATTTTTGTAGGTGCCGATTTTATCTCTGTAACCAAAGAGGCACCAATTGAGTGGGTTCTCCTTAAGCCTCCAATTTTGCAGGCGTTGGTTAATTACTTTGTCCTGAATGAAAAAGTTGTCTTGGAACGTTCAAAGAATAATGATTCGGGTAATCAAACCGATTCTACCGATCAAGAAGTCGTGCAAGAAATCAAAGAGCTGCTTGACAGCAAAGTGCGCCCGGCTGTGGCGATGGATGGTGGTGATATCCAGTTTGAGCGCTTTGAAAATGGGGTGGTCTATCTAAAGATGCAAGGGGCGTGTTCTGGATGTCCGAGTTCCAGTGCGACTCTTAAAGGTGGCATTGAAAACATGCTGCGCTACTACATCCCTGAAGTGACAGAAGTTTGTGAAGTTGAGGGGTAAATAATATTGGTTGGGAGGCCATTGACAATAATCATGTTGAAACAAATCATACATCAAACTCTTTTGAGTGTAACTTTGCTTGGTATTGCAGTGCTTTACGGTTCAGCTGTCATGGAGGGTGCATTTTCAGCTCGCTGGGCACAACCGCATGTATATGCAAAACCTGAGGTGGTTGTAGAAACTCCTCCTGAAATTGTGCCACAGGTTATCAAGCTAGATAACGTGGGGCATTTGCAACAAGTTCTTGAAAAGCATGAGTATCGTTTTGAAGACGTGATGCAGCGTGGTGAGGATATACCCCGTCTCTTTTTTATTAATTTTCCCAAAGACATACGACATGTCAAATGCGTGACAACGAAAAAAGCATTGTTCCTGCAAACCCTGCTGCCGATCATTTTGCATGTTAACGAAGAAGTGACCGCTGAACGGGAAAAGCTTTTTGATTTACATCAGCGCTTTGAAGCAGGAGAAACCCTAGAGATTGAAGAGCAAGCATGGTTGCAAAAGCTAGCGCAAAAATACAAGTTGAAACGTGTTGATTGGGGAGAGTTAAAACTACGCGTTGATATCATTCCGCCTTCAATGGCGCTTGGCCAAGCCGTGATTGAAAGTGGCTGGGGATGGTCTTACGCAGCGCGCGTAAAAAATTCGCCCTACGGTATGACCATCTCGGATCAGGTAAAATTCTACCAATCGTTGCTGGAAAGCACTTATTACTATGTGCGTAATCTAAATTCCCATCGAGCTTACCGAGAGATGCGTCGCACCCGAGCCCAATTGCGTGCACAGGGAAAAACACCCGATGGATACACATTGATTGGTGATTTGCTGCGCTATTCTGAGCAAAAATGGGTCTACATCAACAAAGTACGCCGAACAATTGCACGTAACAATTTGGCATTTTTTGATTCAGGGATCAGGTTGCAGCAGGTGGCGGTTGCACCCAAAGCAGAGGTTGTAGCTTGATTAATCCGCGCTAGCCCCCGCGCGTTCAGCGCGTTTGCGCTCATTTGGATCCAGTAAGCGTTTACGCAACCTTAGGCTTTCAGGGGTGACCTCCAGCAACTCATCATCAGCCAAATAGCTGATAGCCTGTTCCAATGTCATTTCTCTAGGGGGTGTTAGGCGAATGGCATCGTCTTTTCCCGATGCACGCACGTTTGATAGTTGCTTGGCTTTAAGGGGATTAACCGATAGATCATTGCCGCGATTATGTTCGCCAATGATCATGCCTTGGTAGACGTGATCGCCAGGGTGCACAAATAGAACCCCCCGGTCTTCAAGGTTCCATAGTGCATAAGCCACTGCTTTGCCATTATCGGTTGAAATAAGTGTGCCGGCCCTACGGCCTTCGATGGGACCCTTGTAGGGGGCGTAGCCATGAAACAGCCGTGTCATAATTCCCGTTCCGCGGGTGTCGGTTAAGAATTCACCGTGATAGCCAATAAGTGCGCGCGCAGGGGCTAAAAGCGTGATACGGGTTTTGCCGCTGCCTGATGGGCGCATATCCTGCAATTCGGCTTTACGCATGCCCATCTTTTCAACTACGATACCGGTGAACTCGTCATCGACATCAACCTGTACTTCTTCCATGGGTTCAAGCTTTTTTCCGGTTTCAGGGTCTTGTTGGTAAATGACCCGAGGCCGGCTGATCGAGAGCTCAAAACCTTCTCGGCGCATGGTTTCAATCAGTACTGAAAGCTGTAGTTCTCCGCGTCCGGCAACTTCAAAGGCGTCCTTGTCATCAGTTTCTCGGATTTTTATGGCAATATTACCTTCTTGCTCGCGAAGCAAGCGGTCACGAATCAAACGAGAGGTCACTTTAGTGCCTTCTTGTCCTGCAAGTGGTGAATTGTTGACTGCAAAAGTCATGGCCAGGGTAGGGGGGTCAATTGGGGTAATGGCAAGCGGTTCAGTGATTTCTGGTGCGCCGATAGTATTACTAACTGTTGCCTCATTTAATCCAGCAATGGCTACAATGTCGCCGGCTTGTGCAGATTCAACCGCCTCACGTGCTAGGTGCCTGAAAGCCAGCAGTTTGGTTAGGCGTCCTTGCTCGATCATATTGCCATCTGCATCTAGAACCTTAATGGGGTCATTTACCCGAACCGTGCCACTTTGAATGCGGCCCGTTAAAATGCGCCCCAAATAAGGATCTGCCTCCAGCATGGTTGCTACCATTGAAAAGGGCTGATTGGGGTCAATATTTTGTGGGGTTGGGACGTGTTTTACCATTTGATCAAACAGAATAGACAAATCTGTTGTGGGTGTGCCTAGGTCATCAGTGGCCCATCCCTCCTTTGCCGAGGCAAACAATGTCGTAAAATCAAGTTGCTCGTCGCTTGCTTCAAGGGCTACAAACAAATCAAAAATCTCACTGTGCACTTCATCGATTCGCGCATCCGGGCGGTCACACTTATTGATCACTACAATGGGGCGCAAACCAAGTTGCAGTGCTTTGGTTAGCACAAATTTGGTTTGTGGCATCGGGCCTTCGGCAGCATCAACCAAAACGAGAACTCCATCGACCATACCCAGTATTCGTTCAACTTCACCACCAAAATCAGCGTGACCTGGTGTGTCAACAATATTAATGCGGGTATCCTTCCAGAGCAGAGACGTGCATTTGGCCAAAATCGTGATACCGCGTTCCCTTTCTAGAGCGTTGGAGTCCATGGCGCGTTCGGCCACCACTTGGTGTTCATGAAAGGCGCCGCTTTGTTTGAGCATTACATCCACAAGCGAGGTTTTACCGTGGTCAACGTGGGCAATAATTGCAATGTTTCTTAAGGGAGTCATTTGGTAAATAGTCTTTCAATAGTGATTCATTCAATGAGATATATAGGGTTTAACAGATCATTTTTAAAGGCTTTTAGTAGGAAAATATACAAACTGTGAGCTAAATGGTGGGCACTACTGGGATTGAACCAGTGACCTCTACGATGTCAACGTAGCGCTCTCCCGCTGAGCTAAGCGCCCTGTCACCAAAATTAGTTTACTCATCAATGCTATAGCGCATTTAGCGTGTGTTCGCAAGATGAATTGAGCGTGAATCCAGGGCAAACGCATTAAAATGATCAGGTAACGTTTCCACTATCCGCGGCCGTCATCCCCGGCCGCGCATTTTCCACTTCTGCTGACCACGCATGTCAGTGGGGCCCAGTGGGGCTATACCGAAGTGAAATCAAAACCTCTGTCTCCTGATACGCTCGAAGTGCTCATTTACCCAAGTAAACTGCGAGCTGGCAGCTATCATTAAACTAGAGGTTTTGATTTCACGAGAGTATATGTCCGTAGTGCCCCTGTTTTTTCTAAAAAACCTACTCAAGATACTTTACACTGGCCTTTAGGTAGTCGTATCCTGTAATAAGCGTCAATAATGCAGCAACCCAAAGCCCTGTCAGGCCAAGCGTTGGCAAAAAAAGCTCTGGAAATGTTGCCGGGTGAAAGAGCAAGCAACTCAAAGCTACCATTTGTAGTGCGGTTTTCCATTTCGCTAGGCGGCTGACCGGCAACGGGACATGCAATTCTGCCAAAAACTCACGCAAGCCAGACACTAATATCTCTCGTCCAAGGATGATCAGGGCGGGAATTAAGGCAACGCCCTTAATGCGTTCAAGCTCTACTAGAGTAAGCAGGATGGCAGCCACCAAAAGCTTGTCGGCAATAGGATCAAGAAATCGACCTAATGCGGATGTTTGCTGCCAAATCCTTGCAAAATAACCGTCAAGATAGTCCGTAAAGCAAGCAGCAATAAAAAGGCTGACAGCAAAAACGTCGCTGAAGGGTCCTGGCAAATACATCAATCCAATGACAATTGGAATCGCAGCAATCCGCATGAGCGTTAGAATGTTTGGCAGACCGGTGTATGTCGTTTTCATTAATCTGGCTGGGTTTAAAATTTTTCTAGCTTACCCCTATTGTGAACATTAAATGGCAAGAGAATCCAGTCTTTTTTTACGGAGCAAAGCACCAATGGCACTAACTTAAGCAGACAAGTCTTGCCACTGCCACGGTAGTCATCCAGGACATTATTCTTTGCATCCTAAGCCCAGAGGGGATTGGGCAGCAAAAGCTTACGATCCCGGATCCAATTTTTTATGATTTGCAAAAAAGAATTGGATCCTGAATCGCAAAGATTTTCCAATTCGCGCGACTTACAGTCGCACGTTCGGAAAATCAGCGTTCAGGATGAAGGCCGTGTTGGCTTTACTGAACAGCCCTAGGGCTGAATCAAACTGTTGGTTTTCTGATACGCTCAAATTGCTCGTTTATCTAAGTAAATTGCGCGCTTCTCGCTATCATTAAACTAGAGGTTTTGACTGCACGAGAGCGTATCCAAAACTCAGGTTATTTCAAATGCTCAAAGATGGCTTTTGCCATTGCTGTACTGATGCCTTCAACGGCTTCAAGGTCCTTTAGTCCAGCTCTGGCAACATTTTTTGCTGAGCCAAAATGTTGTAGCAGGGCTTTTTTTCGTCTTGGTCCAATGCCGGGAATTGATTCCAGCATTGAGGTGCCCAAGCCTTTCGCCCGTTTAGCACGATGCGTGCCGATAGCAAACCGGTGCGCTTCATCCCGAAGGCGTTGCAAAAAATGAAACACCGGATCATCTTGTGGAGGTCGAAAATTTTTGTGTTTACTCGTAAAAAGTCTTTCCAGTCCAGGTTTGCGAGAGGGACCCTTGGCAATCGATAAAATAGGTATATCGCCAATGCCTAAATCAGCAAGAGTGTCTTGGGTAACACTTAATTGCCCTGCACCTCCATCAATAATGATTAAATCTGGCAAGGTGTGCTCTTTGTATTCCTGTGAAAGGTTTTTTTTAAAGCGACGGGTGAGGATCTCCTTCAGCATTCCATAATCGTCGCCTGGTTTAATGCCACCTGATCCCACTGTTTTAATATTGAATTTACGATAAGCGGATTTAATAAAACCTTCTTCTCCTGCAACGATCATCGCTCCTACGGCAGCGGTCCCGTGGATGTGGCTGTTGTCGTAAACCTCGATGCGCTTAAGATTGTTGGAAATTGCCAACATTTTTGCAAGTTGTTGCAACAGTTTTTTTTGTTGCAGGCTTTGCGTTAGGCGGCGATGCAGGGCCTCTTGGGCATTTTTTTCAGCGTGATGCATCAGTTCTTTCTTTTTACCTCGCACTGGAATTTTAATATGCGAAATGTTAAGCGCCTGCTGGACAAGATCAAGCTCAGGAATTGGGTGATTGAGAAGTAGGAGAGGGGGTGGGGGTTTTCCGGCATAAAATTGGGTCACAAACGCCTTTAGAACCTCAGGGAGTGATGTCTGTGGATCATGTTGAGGGAAGTGTGCTTGGTGTCCATAGTTACTACCCTGGCGAAAGAAAAATACCTGTACACAGGTTTGTCCTCCTTCTTTATAGCCTGCAATAATGTCTGCCTCGCGAATTTCTGGGATATTAACGACTTGTTGAGCTTGAATGTAGCTAAGAGCTTTCAGACGATCACGATAAATGGCGGCCTTTTCATAAAGTTGTTCTTGACTGGCCTGGTTCATTTGTTTTGCCAGCTGTTTTTGAATCTCGTGACTGTGTCCTTTCAAGACGTCTTTGGCTTGTCTAAGAAGTGTGTGGTATTCTGCATCGGTGACATAGTTAACACAGGGAGCGCAGCAACGCTTGATGTGGTATTGCAAGCAGGGCCGTTTTCGTATAGCAAACACATTATCAGAGCACGACCGCAATAAAAATGCTCGGTGCAGAGCAGTCAGTGTGTCATCCACAGCTTCGACAGAGGCAAAGGGGCCAAAATAATCCCCTTTTTGTTTTTGTGAGCCGCGATATTTGCTCATTCGAGGCCAGGGATGATCACCTTGGATAAAGATATATACATAGGATTTACTATCCTTTAAGAGAACATTATAACGTGGGGAAAATTTTTTGATGAAGTTGGCCTCAAGCAGCAGGGCTTCACTTTCGGTAAATGTCGTGACAAATTCCATTGAGTGTGTTTCTGCCACCATTCTCTGGAGTCTATTGGGCAACTTTGCAACATGGGTATAGCTTTTGACACGGTTGGGGAGATTCTTGGCCTTACCCACATAAAGCACATCGCCAGTAGCACTCACCATACGGTAAACACCTGGTTGTTGTGGCAAAGTCTTGACGTAAGTTGCAATAGTATGTGCGCCGCGTTCGAGTTGATTAGGAGGAGTTGGATGGTTCATGATTTGTGATGAATATACAAAATAAGGCCATTGGATATTTATATAAAATTTTATCCACGGATCCTGTGGATAAAGTTGTGAGTAACTTGGTTAATAAATCCTTAACCCGAGTATAACTCACATTTGCATCATTTCGCCCAAAAAGTGAACAGGTAGCTAAAATCTAATGATAGCAACGGTTTTAGCCGGAAGTAGCATGTGAGTAGTATACAAGAAAATCCCTAACTCTACTTTTTCCACTTTTTCTCCAGCCTGGGTATAAAATTTGATTAGGAGTACTTTATACTGAAGTGAAATCAAAACCTCTGTTTCCTGATACGCTCGAAGTGCTCATTTATCCAGGTAAATTGCGCGCTTCTCGCTATCATTAAACTAGAGGTTTTGATTTCACGAGAGTATATGGCTGCCTAATGCTTTTTTCTACCTTTTTCTTTGTTGAAAATCCACGTGAAGATCAGGTGACAAAGAGCAACGTCCGGGATGACGACTGTGGGAGTGGCGAGACTTTTCTGCTTGGGTGAGTGCCATTGAGTCTAAATCCCCTTATACATATCCGCTTCTGCTTGTCGCCTTTTGATAAGCCCTGGAAGTTTACGCTTTCCAGCCCACACCCAACGAAGAAACTCAGGAGGCACTTGCTCGTGTTCTTGGAGATTTATCTTGCGTCTTAGGGTTGATTTTTGCAAAGCTCCTCCTCCCAAATTAAAGGTAAAACTTATCAATGCATCAAGTTGACTTTGGTTTAAGGGTACATCAATGAATCTATCCACCGCACGTTCTGCCTGACTCACATCAGATGCTAAAAGTTCTAAGCCCTGGGATTCATTGATAGGGTCTGGAAAACATTCTCCTTCTTTAATGAGGTGACCATAGCCAATTGTGGGATACCCTGCTGGACATAGGTATGTTGTTGCAGAAAATCCTTCAAATTTTTTAATAAGGTCGAGACCTTTGGGACTGATTTTTCTCATGATATCCTCATGAATATTTACTTAAGCAAAACTATATAAAACATTTGTTAAAATGACGTAAACATGAGGACCGTTAAGACCTTTGATTAAATTAGGGGTGCAGGCATAAAAAAACCCTTTCACAATTGCAAAAGGGCTTTTTAAATTTTAAAAAAGTCGCAAATGGACTAGTTTACAGCTTCTCTGAGCTCTTTACCGGCCTTGAATTTAGGTTGGCGAGAGGCAGGGATCTGAATGGTTTCACCGGTGCGAGGATTGCGACCGGAGCGGGATGCTCTGTCAATTACAGAAAATGTGCCAAATCCGACGAAACTCGCCTTGCCGCCAGTGCCTAGTGCCTTGGCTATGCCCTGAAAAACGGAGTTAACCGCTCTTTCACTGTTGGCCTTTGAAAGACCGGTTTCGTCAGCGACGTGAGTAATAAGTTCAGCTTTGTTCATAATTAAATCTCCTATTAGGTATCAATTACCCTAGTTATAACATAAACACAGGCTTTGCAAGCCTTTTTTTGGTCAGAGCCCCAAAAAAATAACATTTTTTTTTAAGATACTTTCGTGAAATCAAAATTTCTAATTTAAGCGTCGGTATATTTAAAGAATTTTTAAAAAAATCCGTGTTAATTCTTAAATCATAGAAAAATAAAACCTCGGGAGCTTATGTACTATGTTAACGGGAAAAACAGCTTTAGTTACGGGTTCAACTAGTGGAATTGGACTTGGTATAGCACGTGCTTTGGCACACGAAGGCGCTAATATAATAGTTAATGGCATGGGAGACCTGTCAGAAATTGACCAAATCTGTGATGATATGGGTCGTGATTCTGGGTGCAAAGTGCACTATTCACCAGCGGATATGACAGATCCAGCGCAAATTCGTGCCATGATTGCCAAAGCACAAGAAAAATTTGGCAGCCTTGATATTTTAGTCAACAATGTTGGCATTCAATACGTTTGTGCAATTGAAGATTATCCTGAAGAGAAGTGGGACGCTATTATTGCCATTAATTTATCGGCCGCTTTTCATGCAACTAAGGCCGTCTTTGGTGGTATGAAACAAAAAAAGTGGGGTCGGATTATCAATATTGCTTCAGCACATGGACTGGTGGCCTCCCCATTTAAATCAGCCTATGTGGCGGCAAAACATGGTCTGGTCGGGCTAACGAAAGTGACTGCACTCGAGGGTGGAGTTTGCGGTATCACATGTAATGCCATTTGTCCAGGATATACCTGGACGCCGTTGGTTGAAAGTCAAATTGCCGACACAGCCAAGGCCAGAGGGATTCCCAAAGAAAGGGTGGTTCAAGAGGTGATGCTTTCAGAACATGCAGTGAAAGAGTTTGTCACCATAGATCAATTGTCTGAACTTACGCTTTTCTTGTGTGGTGACCATGCGCGCAGTATGACAGGCACAACTTTATCTGTTGATGGGGGATGGACGGCTCATTAGGAGTTAGAAAGGCTAGTGTTTTACCAAAGTTGATATAGATGTACAAAGCTTTATCTACAAAGGTTTTCAGGTCAACCTACCCTTTACGGAACTATGTAAAAATCGATCGAACTCTACCTCTATTGCTTCCATGTTACGATCTGACTAGATTTGCGGGTGAAATAAGAGCAGCTGATAATTCCTCAGTGTCTCTTACGTTAAATTACCCGCAATCTATTGGTAATAAAGGCTTTAACAAACAAATGAGGTTAATTATGTTCAATAGTGGTCGCAAACTTATCAAAAGAGTGGTTGAAGGAATTAAACCAGACAAGGTCAAAGAGATTCTTGTATGGGATTCAGAACTAAAAGGATTTGGCGTTCGGGTCTATGCCACAGGGCGTAGAACTTACTTCGTACAGTATAGAAATGAGTTTTATCAAACCCGGCGTAAGAAGCTTGGTGTACATGGAACCATTACCACCGAGCAGGCTCGTGAGATGGCTAAGATCATTTTAGGAGAAGTAGCCAAAGGAGAAGATCCTTCACATGATATTCAGGTCAGAAGAAGCAAAGCGTCGACTGCATCAGGAATTACGTGATACTCCTTAATATGGCCAATCGGGTACGTTCGTTGCTCAGTAAAATGTTCAATGTTGCCATTGAATGGACAATTTGTTTTTTGAAAAATTTCAAAAACTTATTCAGCGATAATAATAAATCACACGTTTCTTTCGAGAAAAGATATTAAATATTTATTTACTGATAGTAGTTTATACTAAATTTAGTTAGATAAATGCATAAGGAAACAGGTTATGAAATTAAGTTTTTTTACAACATTATTTTTTATAAATGCTTTTCTTAATTATCCACTTGCGGCTACTGAAAAAAGTACTACTCAGTCCGTGACAACCAATGGTGATATACCCCGTCTAAACGCTCTATCTGTTGATGAAGCGAAGGCTATTCTTGCTGACGCAGGAGTTCCCCCGGACCTGTTGCAGACAATTCGTCCATACACAAAAAAAAGTAACATATTCCTTCTTAAAGATCCAAGTGGCTTTCAAGTGGTTATTGCAAAATTTCCTGGAAACAAAGCTCGTCGTTTAAGAGAAGCGCTGTCCTATGACATTGCTGAAGTAGCAAAACTTAATAAAGTTGTGGCTCCTGTTGAAGTCATCGGGAAAAATCAAGAAGTTCTATTGGCAAGTTATTATCAGTTCTATACACAGCCGGTGCAATCTTTAGAAAAACTGCCAGATAAAGATGTTCTAAAAAAGTTATACGATGCTGCGCAAACAACAAACGGAGTACTTGAACTTGATAGAGTAACTGTGGACCCTTTCAGTTTGTTTGATAAAGAGGCTTTTGAAAAATTTCTTGTTTTTTCATTTTTGACTTTTCAGCATGATGCACATGATAGAAACATTCTGTTGACTCTCAATAACAAAGGCAAGCTGGCGCCAATTGCCATTGACCTTGAATATGCTATGACTGAAGATCCAATTCATTATGATCCAACCCTTAAACACGATCTATTTCAATTTCCTTTCCTATTAGGAATAACGTCGGATCTTCCTACGCTTAATCTTCTCAACGAAAGGCCCTCAAAAGGAATTATCTCGATAGTCCAAAGCTGGAATTTTTCTGACTTTGAACCTATTTTGATTAAGTACAAATTGAATACTAAAGATATTCAATCCTTCAAGGAAAGAGTTGCTGATTTAAAATCTAGCTTTCAACAAAATAATGAAAAAACTATCATAGAAATATTCAAGCAATTATATATAAAACATGGAAGATCCAAAGGGTTGCTTTAGTTTGCTTTTATACTGCGTATTGCGGAGAACGTGAATGCCTGTAGCGTATTATGTGAACGCTCGGAAGCCGAGCGTGAACCATAAGTAGCGATAGGATTTCCATCCCAGTAACACACAGCTCGAGGGGCTCAGCTAATTTTGTTAAGGGCGACAGTGCGGAATTGGATACCTGCTCTCGTGGAGAATATCTCCAGCTAGATTTCAGAGCCCTTCTCTCACTCTTTCTGTAATTGCTTAACTGTGTCGAGATCTAAATCTGTCATTTCTGCAACCTCCTGCACAGATTTGCCAGACTTTAGCATCTTGATGGCGATTGATTTTGCTTTTTTTTCTTCGCCTTCTTCTCTTCCTTCTTCTCTTCCTTCTTCTCTTCCTTTTTCTCTTCCTTTTTCTATGCCTTCTTCTACAGCTGCGGCCATGGCTGCTATATTGTCCAGTTGGATCTTCTTGGCGGCATCATAGTGAAGAATTTCATCATCACTCCAAGCGTGTTTATTCAATTGCTCTACTGCACGCTTGAGAATCTTGTCATCACCAGCAAATTGATCCAGATTAGCTTCGGTGACATCCTGCGCATGCTTAAAGAAATATGCCCATTTCTCTATGATATTGCTCAGATTATCAATTGTCTTGTTGAATTTCGGCAACTCTAAAAATACAAAGGCAAAATCACGTAAGTCATGCTCGTACGTCTCTTCATCCATCAAAATATGATTCGACTTATATCTGGGTTTGCCATCAAACATTATAAAATCAGTAATGGCTAAGAAAATTACCTCCTTCAAATGCTCATAATTTTCTCCGCTATTCATCTGTGAGGTGTAGGCACGGGCTGCGTAAAACTGGGCTCTTTTTTCAAAACCTTTGGTACGGGCAACCTGCATTTCAACAATATATTGCCGGCCATTTTCATCCTTACACAAAACATCTACAATGCTCTGTTTGCGCGACACAATATCTGGATCTTGTGAAGGTTTTAGAAAACTAACATCAACTATTTCACCATAATTCCTAAATTTCAGCATGTCATTCAAGAAACGTAACAAAATATCTTTGTTACGCTCTGAACCAAAAATACGCTTAAAGGCGAAGTCATTCTTGGGATCTAAGAATTTAGATATTGGCATCATCTACCTCATTTGAATTATTTACTCAATACTTATAAAAAAATATAGCAAGTTTATTTCTCAAGATCAATCACTAGCCAACCAAAAGATCTCCCATTGCTCTATATCTATGTGCAGCTAGCTTGCAAATTGCTCTAAAACGATAGTTTCTAGAGAAATACTTCCCCTTCCCATTTTTCCTTACTTAAAAAATAGATATTTTTCGCACAACAACACCCCTTTAAGAATAGCACACAGGCAAAACCTTAACAAGATATTTTTGTCGGTAACCCAGGGCTGTTCAGTGAAAATGTGCTACCTACGGATCGTCATCCTGAATACTGAATCAAGTTCAGCACAGGCAGTTGGTTTTGGAACTCAAGTCTGGTAAGACTTGAGGAGGCAAAGCGTTACGATTCAGGATCCCATTTTTTAAGATCTGCAAAAAATAATGGGATCCTGAATCGCAAAGATTTTTCAATTCGCGCGACTTACAGTCGCACGTTCGGAAAATCAGCGTTCAGGATGACGGACGTGTTGGTTTCACTGAACAGCCCTGGGCCATATGTCTATTTTATCTGAGGTTTGCATGATCCAGATCTCTTTTTAGAGACTATCTCAGCAAAATGGGGATATGTAAAGCTGCAAGCAACAGACAAGTGGCGCCATCAGGCACCACTTTCTGCATTGATAGCTTAAGTTGCTTTGTTCAAAGTTGACATGGGTAGAGGAGG